>JAENWH010000397.1 GCA_016650135.1 Peptostreptococcaceae bacterium | reverse complement strand
GATTCCTGTAATTTTAATTGCTATTGCCTGTGCAGCACACCAGGCATGGTCAGCTAATATTTTCTCAACTGTTGGAGATATGTTCCCTAAAAATGTGATTGCATCTATTACCGGTATTGGCGGTATGGCTGGAGGTCTTGGCTCTTTTTTCATTCAGAAATCTGCAGGTGAAATATTTGTATATTCAGGGGCAACACAGTTACATTTTTTAGGATTCGTAGGGAAACCTGCAGGATATTTTATTGTGTTTTGTTTTTGTGCTTTTGCTTATCTGATTGGCTGGATTGTAATGAAATCTATAGTTCCTAAATACAAACCTATTATTGAGATGTAAATTCCAATAGATGTTAGTTTTTAACAACTATAATTTTTTAAAGGAGGAATGTATCGGGTTTGATACATTCCTCCTTTAAGGTGTTTGCCTGGCACGAACTATTTTCTATAGGATGGAAGTCTCGAACACGCCGTTATTACAGGAAGTGTTAGCTTAAGGCAATGATGTTCATTGTGAGGTATAATCTAAAGGAAGCTATCGGCAAAAAAGCGTGGTAACCAGACAAGTTTTTTGCAATTAATGGTTGTGAATTGGCTTGTGAAAATTACAAATGTGCTTGGTTGTATAAGCTGAATTGTACTGAACTACTTATTGTTACCAATCTCCATTTGTTGCTTTTTTGATAATATTATAAAACAGCATGTCGGTAAATGCATTATTTTCATCTACCCAATAGCACGGGTTTAAAATGATTTTTCCTTTACCATAATCGATTACACCAAGAGTTACCGTCATGGTAGGCTGTAATTCAAGCATGCGAAAACCAATGGCAGGTTCTTTACATAACCATGGGCGACTTAAATACATGCCGTACACACTAATCATTGAATCGTTTTCGAAAGGATAAAATCCATAGGGGTCATTGGGAACTTCCCGGGAGTTGGTGCTTATGGTGCCTTTATTTGCAGTGCTTAAATCACCAACAAAATGATCAAGATAGCCCCAGCCATTGCCTAACCAATGTAGGGTTTGATTTCCACCCCATTCTGTAACCGGAGTAGATAGTATTCCTTTAACAGTGAGTACTTGAGCCCAGTATTTATTGAACTTTAAAACTAAAATCTCCCCACTTTCTACTTGTTTTAAAATAGCATCAATCTGTTTCCAATCATTAATTTTCCCACGGGTTTCATTAGCAGAGTTGCTACTGGTTAAATTCCCAATTAAAAGCACATTTGCTTTTGCCGAAGTTTTAATGCTGTCAAAGACTTCTTTATTCTCTTTTGTTTGCAAATGCCATAATCCGCTTAAATCACTATAGGCAGCACGAAAATTCAATTAGTAAATGCGAATTTTTAATATGATAGATTCATAGAATGCTGATGATTATGTGTTGTTGAAATTGGGAAATAACTTTTAGCAAAGCGTTAAGAAAGTTATTCTCAAATTCAATAAGAAAACAGGCATTAGTATAACAAGAGCGACAAAAGTAGAATAGGAAGCCCGAAAGCTTCCTATGGTAAGGTTAAACCAATACTTTTGATTTGCAATGAAAAATAAACAGTTAACCTCGGTACAAAGGAATCAAATTGAGGTATTATTAAAAACAAAAACACCGATTAAAAAAGTGGCACAACTTCTGGATACGGATAAGAGCACCATTTATCGGGAGATCAACCGTAACAAGAAAAAACGGTCATATTCTGCCAGTTTTGCCGGGCAGTTTGCCACGGAGAGAAAGGAGCGGTTTGGCCGAACCCGAAAGTTTACGATTCAGACCCGTGATTTTATTGTTGAAAAGCTGACAAAGGAGTAATGGTCTCCAAGGCAAATCATTGGGATTGCAGAGCGCAACAATATCCCTATGTTATCACACGAGCGGATCTACCAGTTTATCAGGCAAGACAAAAAGGAAGGAGGCATGCTCTGGATTCACACCCGCCATAAGTTAAAGCACCGCAAACGTCCGCTAACTGGCAAACAGGCAGAGGGTCTTGCAAAAGCCGCGATACGAATGCTGTTTGCTTATAAAAATACGGTTCACACTATTACTTCAGACAATGGTTCCGAGTTTGCACAGCATGAATTAATCGCCAAAAAACTGAACGCAGATTTCTATTTTGCTCACCCTTATTCTTCCTGGGAAAGGGGACTAAATGAATATACAAATAAGCTAATCAGGCAATATATCATTAAAGGATGCAATTTTGATCTATACGATAGTGAATATATAAAACTTGTACAGAATAAGATAAATCGAAGACCAAGAGAAAAATTGAATTTTCAAACTCCTTCTAAAATCTTTTTTGCAGCATTGAATTGATTTGTCGCATTTGTGACTTGAATCTACCAGTAATCAACGGTAATAAATTAAAGAGGAACTAAACAAAAAATTATATATATTTGCCTATTCGACTTTTCGGAGTGGGCTATTAATTTATGTTTG
>JAENWH010000385.1 GCA_016650135.1 Peptostreptococcaceae bacterium | reverse complement strand
GTCAATGGCCATTTTTTAGTTGCATCTAGATATTTCATCAACATTCCAAGGTTCGCATAATAATATGAAAATCTGTCGTCTTTTTTTACTTCCACTAAACCAGAGACAACCAGTTTCTTTATATGCTGTGAAATCGTCGCCTGAGAATAATTAAATGCCTCAACCACATCTTTATTGCATACTTTACGTCTTTCTTTGTTTGCCTTCATAATAAATCTGTATATTTTTATTCTTGCTGGATGTGCTAACGCATCTGAAACGCTTGCAATCAATAGGATATCATCTTCTTCTAACTCGTGGGATTCTTTTCTAAGTCGCATTTTTATTCGTCCTCCATTTATCTATCAGTATATACGCATCATACATCGCCTATTAACATTACACTCTAGAATGCGAATTGTCAATTGGAAATAAGCGCAAAATAATTTGCACCAAAATGAAAATAATGCTATAATATAGAAAAGTATATCAGGAGGTAGCAGATTGAAGGGAAAAGAATATGAGGAAATATTATTTATGCTTTCTCAAATAGTTAAAGATGGTGTTCATATTGTTAACTCAGAGGGTAAAAGTATTATTTACAACGAGGCAATGGCTGTGCTGGAAAAAACTCCGAGAGAAGATGTGATCGGTAAGTCTTTCAGAAAGATTTTCGCGCATATCCCTATTGAAGAAAGCACGCTGACGAGAGCCTTGTATAAAAACACTCCTACTATAAATAAGAGGCAAACCTATTTAAACAATTATGGAAAAGAAGTGACGACCGTCAACACTACGGTTCCAGTGCTTAATCAATCGGGAAAAGTCATTGCAGCCATTGAAATGTCCAAAGATATTACGGATATGGAATACCTTTCAAATGAAATTCTGGACATGCACAAGGAAAGAGCAGAGCCAAAAGCGATAAAGGAATTAAAAATCAAAAAATATAACTTTTCTGATCTTATCTGTAAAAATGAGGAGTTTAAGGAAATAATAGAAACTGCAAAAAAGGCGGCTAAAAGCTCGTCATCTGTTTTTATATATGGGGAAACCGGGACTGGGAAGGAAATTCTTGCGCAGAGTATACATTTTGAAGGAGAGAGAAAAGATAAGCTGTTTTTTGCTCAAAACTGTGCAGCTATACCGGAAACACTCTTAGAAAGCATGCTGTTTGGAACGGTTAAGGGAGGATTTACCGGTGCCATGGACAGGCAGGGCCTTTTTGAACAGGCAAGCGGAGGGACTTTGCTGTTGGATGAAATCAATGCTATGCCTTTTGAACTTCAGGGGAAATTGCTGAGAGTACTCCAGGAAGATTGTATCAGGAGAATTGGCGGCTCAAGGGATATACCAATTGATGTAAGAATTATAGCGACTGTAAATGAGCAGCCCGGAGAACTTATAGAAAAAGGAAGATTACGAAAAGACTTGTATTACAGGTTGAATATTATAAATTTGAACATTCCACCGCTTAGAGACAGAAAAGATGACATCCCAGTTTTAGTCAATGAATTTATCAGAAAACATAATGAAAAATTGGGAAAGGAAATTTGGATGATGTCGGAATCGGCGCTTGAGTTGCTTATGAATCATGATTTCCCAGGAAATGTAAGAGAACTGGAAAACATAATTATTTCAGCGGTTTCACTCGCAGGCAAGGAACATGTTTTAACAGAAGAGGATGTAAAAATCAACAATATAAATGCAAGAGGCAATGGAAAAAAACTTATGGATGACATTAAAATGGAGGATGGTCTGGATTTTCTGCTTGAAAACATAGAAAAAAACCTAATTAAAGAGGCTATGTTTACCAGCAACGGAAACATTACAAAAGCAGCAGAAAAACTTAAGATAAAACGTCAGACACTCCAGCACAAACTAAAAAAGCAAACCTGAAAAGCGCTCTAAAATAAAACGAATACAAAGAAACTAGGGATAACGCAAAATTATTTGCGCAAAAATGCAAAATTATTTGCACCAAATGAAGAAAATCTCATGAGAAGCGATAGAGAAAACCATAGAAAAGAAATATAAGAGTTGAAAAAACCTATATTTGAAGTAAAACAACCTAGAAAAAGGTTGTTTCTTTTTTTGAATTCATTTGGCACGGAAATTGCTTTTAATAAAGGTATGTAGAAAATAACCTGTAAGATACATGGAAAATAACCTGAAAGCAAGGTTAGCATTTAAAAAATCTAAAATTAAATCATATGAAAAGAAAAGGAGAACGAGTATGGAAAATGTAAAAGTAATCATTTGGGGACTAGGCGCTATGGGAAGTGGGATGGCGGATATGCTGCTTAAGAAAAAAGGCGTTGATATTGTAGGTGCTGTCGGCAGAGGTGACAAACTCGGTAAAAGCATGTATGATTACATAAAGACCGAAAGAGGAAGCAGACCGGATGTAATAATCGGAACACCTGAAGATATAATCAAGGAAGGTGCTGCAGACGTGGTTCTGACTTGTACAGATTCATATACTAAGAAGGCTTTCGACAGACTGAAATTTGTATTGGAAAGAAAAAT
>JAENWH010000174.1 GCA_016650135.1 Peptostreptococcaceae bacterium | reverse complement strand
TCTTAGATGATTTATATGAACATCCACAGTTCTTTCATCAGATTCCGAATCAATTCCCCAAATTTCATCCATTAGTTGTTGTCTTGTGAATATTTTATTTGGATATGAAATCAACTTAAAAATTAAATTAAATTCTTTTTGTGGTAGAATTACCTCCTTCTCAGGCGTGAAAACCGTAAGAGAGTCTAAATCAAAAACTGTACTGCCACAAGCAATTTTTCTTTCGTTTATAATTTTAGCACGTCTCAAAAGTGCACCTATTCTTAAAATCATTTCTTCCAAGTCGACAGGTTTTATCATGTAATCATCTGTTCCGACAAGGAACCCCTTTTTTTTATCTGCAAAACTCTCTTTGGCTGTAATCATCAATATGGGCAGGTCGTACCTGTCCTCTCTAAGAATTTTTGTTAATTCATATCCATTCATGTCTGGCATCATGATGTCAGTAATAATTAGATCTATATACTCTTTATCAAGAATATCGAGCGCTTCTTCTCCATTACCTGCAATAAAAGGATTATATTTATTCAATTTAAGTATTGCGCTATATAGTTGACAAAGCTTTACATCATCTTCTACGACTAAAATATTAAACATGTATTTCTCCCATTTTAATTATGCACTATACAGGTTTTCTTAACATTGAGTTAATATTAATAACTTATTATAACATTATCAATGCAAAACGAGAGGATAATATGATGAAAAAATTTAAAGAGTTAAGCAAAAAGAAGAAAATAATTATTGTAATTTCCATTTTGGCACTTATCATTGTTGTTGCAGCAGTTTTTATGATGCCGAAAGCCACTAAAGTTGTGGCTACCACTGAAGCAAAAGCAACATTACAAGACATCAGTACCTATTATAGTTATGAAGGAAATATAGATTCGGCAGAGGGTCAGATTGTCTATGCTTCCAATATGTATCCTGTTAAAAAATTCTACATATCAGAAGGAGATCAGGTTAAAAAAGATCAGATTCTTCTCGATTATGACAATACTAACATTAATACTTCCGTTACATCAGCTCAGGCATCTCTTTTCTCATCACAGCTTGCCGTTACTACAGCAGAAACCAATGCTTCGCGTTTAACGGTGCTATATAATGATGGAGCTGTTTCCAGGCAGGAATATGAAAGTGCAGTAAATTCTCTTGCCAGTGCCAAAAATCAACTGACTCAGACTCAGGCCAATTATCAGTCGGTAATGAATCAAAAGGACGAAACAAGCGAAAAGGCACAGGTTAATGGTGAGGTTATTGAAATTGACGTGGCTGAAAATGAATCAGTAACTACAGGAACAAAGATTTTAGAAATTGTTAATTATGATACTCTTCAGGTTAGTGTTAAAGTTGATGAATATGATGTCGGCTTCCTTTCAGAAGGGCAGAAGGCAGAAATTACAGTAAATGCCTTAAATGAAATGGTAAAAGGAACTGTCACCAAGATATCTAAAAAAGCGGATGTGGTAAATGGAGTATCATACTTCCCAACAATAATCACATTTGACAAGCCAGATAACCTTAGAGTTGGAATGTCTGTTGTCGTAAAAATAACAGTAAGCAGCGCAAAAAATGTTATTACTGTTCCTTATGATGCAGTACAGTTTGATGCGTCAAACAAAACATATGTGCAGTATAGAGATCCTAATGGCGATTTAAACAGGGCATATGTTGTATTAGGTATTAATAATGGAGAACTTGTTGAAATAAAAAGCGGAATAAAAGAAGGTACAACTATAATGGTACCTGTCGTTTCATCTACATCAAACTTTTCGGGTGGTCAACGAGCTGGAAGACCCGGCAATCAAGGCAATTAAGGAGCGATGAAATGCGAAATGAAATATTTAAAATGAGTAATATTGTTAAGACCTATCAGATGGGAGAGGAATCCTCCACTGTTTTGAAAGAAGTCAGTCTTACCGTTTATGAAGGTGAATTTCTTGCAATATTAGGGCCTTCAGGTTCTGGAAAAACCACATTAATGAATATTATAGGATGTCTGGATATACCTACGTCTGGAGAATATATACTTTCGGGCAAAAAAATTAGCGAGCAGGATGAAAAAACGCTGGCAAAAGTACGAAGAGAAGAAATTGGTTTTATATTTCAATCTTTTCATTTACTGCCAAAGCAAAGTGCATTAAAAAATGTGGCTCTTCCTCTGATTTATGCGGGAGTTAAAAAAATCGAAAGATTAGAACGAGCTGAAAAAATGCTTCGTCGTGTAGGACTTGAAAACCGAATGGATTACCGTCCTAATCAGTTATCAGGGGGCCAGCAGCAGCGCGTTGCAATAGCAAGAGCTATCGCTGCAAATCCAACAATTCTTTTAGCCGATGAGCCTACGGGGGCTCTTGACCAAAAAACCGGAGCACAAATTATCGAACTTTTTCATGAGCTGAATAGAGAAGGGCGAACAATCATCATCATCACCCACGATGAAAAGATCGCCAAGCAAGCTGGAAGACTTATTAGGATCTTAGATGGTGTTTTAACCGAGGAGGGTACTGAAAATGCTTAAAGAATGTATCAGTATGGCTTGGGAAACTGTTGTAAACAATAGAATGCGTTCATTTCTTACTACCTTAGGTATCGTCATTGGTATTGCTTCAGTTATAACACTCATTACAGTAGTGCAAGGGGTAACGGGTTCAATGATGAGCCAGTTTGACCAGCTTGGAGCAGGGAACGTAACTATTACTGCAAACGGAACTGCATTAAAAAGTGGTTTAACAGATGCCGAAATTACAGAACTTTCAAAGGTCGATCATGTATCTGGCGTAGCTCCATCACTTGATGGAGTCAGTTCAGTAGAAAGAAAAGGAACTGTTGTTGAGGATGTCCCTGTAAAAGGTAAGAATGATATCTATTTTCAAAGTAAAAGCAGCACTATTACGCTTGGAAGAGGATTTAACAAACTCGATATGGGCGGTAACAGTTATGAATGTATAATTAATAAAGCACTTGCGAGCAAATTATTCCCAGGAGAAAATCCAGTTAATCAACAGGTTAATATTGGCGGACTCAGTTATGTGATCATCGGCGTAATGGAAAATGATACCTCACTTATGGCAGGTTTTAGCGGTGAAACTTCCACAGATCCGTCTGTGATTATACCCTACCAGAATGCGCTGAAAGTACTAGGTGTTTCAAATATAAGAAGTGTCGAGGTATATATTTCAGATACTGCTTATTCAACTCAGGTACTGGCTGATCTGGGAAGTCTTCTGGATAAAGATTTCAATTATAAAAAAGACAGTTACAATATTATGAATATGGATACTTTAATTGCAACCATGAACACAATGAAGAACATGCTGACAATTATGCTTGCCGGTATTGCTTCCATTTCACTTCTTGTTGGAGGAATCGGAATCATGAATATGATGCTCACCTCTGTAAGTGAAAGAACTAAAGAAATAGGGCTTCGGAAAGCACTTGGCGCTGAACCGGGGCAGATTCAACTCCAGTTTATAGTAGAATCTATATTCCTTTCCATTATTGGAGGAATAATAGGTGTTATTACAGGTTTATTGCTTTCAGTGGTAATCTGTAAGATAATAGGCGTTGGTTTTTCTCCAACAATATCTTCTATTATCCTGGGCGTTGGTTTTTCTGCAGGTGTCGGAATTGTTTTCGGCTGGACTCCCGCCAGAAAAGCTAGCAACCTGAACCCAATAGATGCATTAAGAAGTGAATAAGATTAAGATAGCGTCAGTTTATAAAATTTAATTAAATAATAAATGAAAAGAGGCATAGTTAATGAATGTAAGATCAAAATATTCAGACATGACAGAAAAGTACCACGTAGTACAGACTGGAATACAGAATGTTTTAAACGCAGAAGAAGCTACAAAAATTGCCGAATCCCGTTATAGTGTTGGGATGTCAACGCTTTCAGACGTTCAGCAGGCTCAAATCACGCAGTACAATGCACAATTAAGCCAAGCCAACAGCCTGCTTGCGTTTAAATTGGCAGTTGAAGATTATAACCTTTCCGCAGGAATTGGAACGACTGCCGCAAATTTATAAACTTTCAGTTTAACTGTGCCTACCGCTACTTAATCGTAAGTGCTCAGTGCCGAAGCGTATTGCAAATAAATCCCCAGAAATTGGATCCTTTGTGACCATCTTCCTGGGGATTTGTTATATCGTCGAGATTTTTAACCTAATATTCCATAACATTTTTTAATCCACCACTGAGATTGCTTCTCCTACTGATTGGAATTCGCCATCAAACTTAATTTGGAAGCGGAAGGTATATTCACCTGGAGTAGCATATGTCAAATTATCAATAGATTGAATTATGTTAACACCAATACCGCGCACTTAAAAAAGACTTCCAGAAATCTCTGAAAGCCTTGAATTTACTTGGTTGCGGGGGCAGGATAAGAACCAATCCGCTGTGCGGATTCCATAGGGGGCTCTGCCCCCTCTTGGCGGGTCTTGCGACCCTGTCACCCCCGAAGATGTAATCCGATGCTTTTAATATAGGCAATCGCATCTCAACGCAGGGGCGGTTCCCTCCCCTGCAACCCCTCCGGTTCAAATCCTGCCATTCAGAAAAGTAAATTTCAGCAGGCATAAAAAAAAGCAGGCGTATGCCTGCTGAAATTTACTTGGTTGCGGGGGCAGGATTTGAACCTACGACCTTCGGGTTATGAGCCCGACGAGCTACCAACTGCTCCACCCCGCGATGTTTTGGGTTTTTATAAAAAACCCAGGTACTAAACTATTTAATTGGTGCCGAAGACCGGGGTCGAACCGGTACGATCGATGAAGATCGCAGGATTTTAAGTCCTGTGCGTCTGCCAATTCCGCCACTCCGGCACATTGGCTCCAAGGGTGGGGCTCG
>JAENWH010000506.1 GCA_016650135.1 Peptostreptococcaceae bacterium | reverse complement strand
GGGACAGGCCAGTTAGGAATACCAGTAACTCACATTGAGGTTTCGTCTGCGTATGGTTCCAGAGGTGGAGGAAGTCATGTAGGTGTTGATTTAAGGGCGCCAAGAGGGTCAGCAATCATGGCCGCTGATGGCGGAACAGTAGTAAAAGCTTGTTATTCTGGTAGTTACGGCAATTTGATTATCATAAATCACGGAAATGGAATACAAACATATTATGGTCATTGCGACTCGATGAATGTTTCTGTCGGTGATCAGGTTACAAAAGGTCAGGTAATTGGGACAGTTGGAGCGACTGGAAACGCAACAGGCAACCACCTTCATTTTGAAGTCAGAGTAAATGGAATTCCTCAAAATCCATTCAAATTTTTCTAATAGATTGATTGTTTAAAAATAATAATGTATAATTTTAAGGCAGGTAAACTCCTGCCTTATATTTTATTTATACATAACAAAGATAAAGAGGAAACATATGGGATTTTTTAGAGATACAAAAGAAGATATTAATGCGGTTCTATTAAAAGACCCTGCAGCGCGTAACGGCTTTGAAGTGCTTTTATGTTATCCGGGGGTATGGGCAATAATTTGGCACAGATTAAACCATTGGCTGTATAAAAAAAATCTTAAATTGCTGGCCAGAATATTGTCACAATTCGTGCGATTTATAACGGGTATAGAAATACATCCGGGAGCAGTCATAGGCAAACGCTGCTTTATTGACCATGGGATGGCCGTCGTCATAGGGGAAACTTCTGAAATAGGGGATGATGTCACTATTTATCAGGGGGTTACTTTGGGCGGGACCGGAAAAGATACAGGGAAAAGACACCCGACTATAGGGAACAGAGTAGTAATCAGTACAGGAGCAAAAGTTCTGGGGCCTTTTAAGGTTGGAGATGATGTTAAAATTGGAGCGGGGTCAGTTGTTTTAAAAGAGATCCCTAATAATTGTACCGTGGTTGGCATTCCAGGAACGATTGTTAAACATGGAGGTCAAAGTACTGAAGATATGAATCAGATTGATATGCCTGATCCAATAGCAGTTGAGATGGAATGCTTAAGACGAAGAATAGTAATGCTTGAGATTAAACTGCGGGATTTTAACAGAAAATAGGGTATATAATACAAATTGGAGGGTTAAAAATGAAAATTTACAATACATTAACAAGGAAAAAAGAGGAATTTATCCCAATAGATAAAAATGAAATTAAAATTTACGTGTGCGGGCCTACAGTTTACAACTATTTTCATATTGGAAATGCGAGACCATTTGTCGTGTTTGACACCTTAAGAAAATATCTGGAATATAGAGGAGAAAACGTCAAATTTGTTCAAAATTTTACGGATGTGGATGACAAAATAATTAATAAAGCAAAAGAAGAAGGAATAAGTGCGGGGGAGGTAAGCGAAAAATATATTGAAGAGTATTTCAAGGATGCAGCAGCACTTCATGTTAAAATTGCTTCAGTGCACCCTAAGGTTACCGAAAATATGGCTGAAATAATAGAGTTTGTTCAAGGGCTGATTGACAAAGGGTTTGCTTATGAAGTCGAGGGTGATGTGTATTACAGTACAAGAAGTTTTAAAGAGTATGGAAAACTTTCAAAGCAAAACATCGAGGATCTGGAATCGGGGGCAAGAGTAGAAACCGGCGACAAGAAAAAAGATCCATTGGATTTTGCTCTTTGGAAAGCCCGAAAAGTAGACGATGAAATTGCATGGGAATCACCATGGGGAATGGGACGGCCAGGCTGGCATATCGAATGCTCAACAATGTCGAAAAAATATCT
>JAENWH010000476.1 GCA_016650135.1 Peptostreptococcaceae bacterium | reverse complement strand
GTTTGATGTCGCCAAAGTCAAATGACTCAGCATCGTAAGTAACGATTGGGGCATTTTTTAACTGTTCAGGTGTTAATTTCGAAAAATCTTCTTCGAGTGTTGCACTAACGGCTATTGAATTACGGTAATCTTCCTGTCCATCGACGTTCAAATACAGACGGTGCATCACAAAACCGTAAGCTTTAATTTTGGAAGCGTCAAACGTGACTTCGATCACTCCTTTTTGTTTTGGTTCAAGTTTCGCAGGTTTGAAAACAGCGCTTAAATGAGGTGGTGGAGTTTTTAAACTTAATTCAACCGGTTTATCCGACATGTTGATAACTTCCACACTTTCTGTCTTCACTTCATTCTCTTTGATAGCAGGAAAAGCCACGTGATTTGTTTTTGCACGTAGTGGTCCAATCTCATTTGGATAATCTTCCTCAATGGTTCTTGCACGTGGTGTCACTTCACCCTGAATCGTCAGAACAACATCTGAGTTTTCAGCATTGGAACTGACACGGATGGTTTTATTGAGAACGCCCGGACGATTTCTTGGGTCGTAGCTCACTTTAATTACTCCCTTTGCTCCGGGAGCAACTGGTTCACGAGTCCATGAAGGAGTCGTACAACCGCACGAAGCCTGCACGTTGTTGAGAATTAACGGCGCAGTTCCATCGTTTTTGAAATTGAAATCAACTGTCTGTGGGCCAAGTTCTTCTTTAAATGTTCCGAAATTGTGTTGCAGTTTCTCAAATGCAATACGTGATTTTGCATCCTGGGCAAAATTTACCATCGGAATACAAATAATCAATGCCAACAAAATTTTAAAACTTTTTTTCATATGCGTTTATTATTTTTATGTTGATAACCTGTAAAATGTCTAATTAGTTTCAGGCAATGGACAGTATCAAAGTATAGCACCCTCAATATATTGGACCAGAAATCTTTGTTTTTAAGTTGAACTTAAGCTGCATTATAACTAAAGTTTCCCACGTTGTAAAGGGTTGATATGAGTAGGAATTAAAATAGAATAAGTAGTGGTAAAATAGAATTTAAATTACTATATTTGAGTTAGTTACACATCAAAAAGCAATTTATTCACAAAACCACTACTTATGACATCAAAAATAGCAAATTTAAGCGAATTGGAAAGCGTTCTTTGTAATAATGAAAAAACTAATGAGGGGATCCTCCATTTCTTTTCAACCTTTAAAATTGGGCGTCTATTGGCTGCATTCGGTTCATTTAAAACCAAGGGGTTCGATGTTTCTCTGCTTTTGCTTTCTCTGCTGATTTTTAGGCTCAGGGGTGAAAGTATTTGCAGGATGCAAATCATGAGCAAAAACTTTCTTGAAAAGATTGACGATAATACCTTTTATCGCCTGATGAACAATCAATGGATGGATTGGAGAAAACTGCTGATAGGCTTTGCCAAACAATTTGTTGCCCTCGCGAAAGCCAATGGTGACAATGCCCCAGGAGTAACCTGCTTTGTTTTGGATGATACCGATATTGAAAAAACCGGAAAAACCATGGAGTTCATCGGCAGGATTTTCAACCATGTTACCAAGCTTTATCCGCTGGGGTTTAAATTGCTTCTGCTGGCCTTCTGGGATGGTAAAAGCCTTGTAGCAACGGACTGTTCTCTCCATCGGGAGAAAGGGAAGAAGAAAACTTACGGTATGTCAAAAAAGGAGCTAAAATCACAGTTCAGTAAAAAGCGGGATGGCAAATCGCCAGGACACAAAAGTGTTGAAGAGTTAGATATGAAAAAGGGCGATGTTGCTGTTTCTATGCTTAAACGGGCTGTAAAAAATGGATTTTTGGCTAGCTATATCTTGATGGACAGATTGCAGACGTAACAATTACTCTGGCAACCCATACGATACTGTCACTACAAAAAAGATTCAGCTCTTACGAAACAATGGGCGAACTG
>JAENWH010000023.1 GCA_016650135.1 Peptostreptococcaceae bacterium | reverse complement strand
TTTTTCCAAATCCACTTTTGTACGCCCACAGGTAGGGCAAGAAACAAGATTAATGCCGCCTCCCCTTAATCCGACCGCTTCAAGAATCTCTTTCGCAAGGATTATTTCCTTAACAGGATCTCCGGTAAGAGAAACTCTCATTGTGTCGCCAATTCCTTCCAGCAAAAGTGCGCCGATTCCTATTGCTGACTTTAATCTACCCGAATTAACAGTTCCAGCCTCTGTAATGCCAATATGAATTGGATAATTAGTCATTGTTGAAACAAGCTTATGCGCATCATAATTCAGTTTTATATTAGAAGCCTTCAAGGATACTACAATCTGGTCAAAATCCATTTCTTCCACCAGTTTAATATTTCTCAAGGCACTTTCTGCCAGACCTTCAGCTGTAACTCCATTGTTTTTAAGTAAAATATCTTTTTCCAAAGATCCAGAATTCACGCCAATACGTATTGGAATTTTCCGTATTTTTGCTGCTTTGACAACCGCTCTGACATTTTCCAGCGAGCCAATATTTCCAGGATTAATTCTCACCTTGTCCGCTCCATTTTCAATAGCAGCTACTGCAAGTCTGTAATCAAAGTGAATATCTGCAACTAAAGGCACCTTCGACTGCTTTTTTATTTCCCCAAAAGCCAAAGCAGAATCCATATCCGGAACCGCCAGTCTAACGATTTGGCAGCCGGCTTCTGCCAGTCTGTTAATCTGCTCAAGACAGGCTTTCACATCTTTTGTATCCACATTTGTCATAGACTGAATGGATATTTTAGCGCCACCACCAATAATTACACCGCCACAGTCAACTTTATTAGTCATCCTATACCTCTAAAATATTCTTAAAACATCCTGATAGGTTACATAAACCATCAGCCCAATTAACAGTGCAAAACCCACTAAGTGGATTTTCCCTTCCACTTCATCTGATATGGCTTTACCCGTCAGTTTTCTGATGAATAAAAGGAAAATTCTTCCTCCATCTAAAGCAGGAAGGGGCAGCATATTGACAATTGCAAGATTAAGACTGATCAGCGCTGCAAGCTGTACAACATACACAAAGCCATATTTGGCGCTGTCGCCAACCGCATTCACTATTCCTAAAGGTCCCATCAGATCTTTCGTGGAAACCTTACCGGTAAACAGCTGACCGATCACATCGACCATTTTACCGCCCATTTCCCAGGTTGCCACGGCACCGTATTTTACCGCGGAGATTGGATTTTTTTGGAAAGTCGGTGTAATCCCGATTATCATCCTTCCATCTTCTTCAACAGGAGTGATATCTTTGACGATTACTTCACCATTTCTGATGACTTCAATTTTGATAGCCTTGTTGTCTCCGCTGTTTATTGCAGCCGAAATGTCTTCCCACTCATTTATTTTTACATTATTGATGGATGAAACCTGATCACCCTCTAAAATGCCAGCCCCTGCAGCCGGACTTTCCAGATTTATTTTATCTAACGTGGTTGTTGGTGTACCAGAATACAGGACAACACAAGAAAGAATCAGAATGGCAAGAAATAAATTCATGGCAGAACCTGCCACCAGGACACCTGCTTTCACGAAAAAAGGTTTATTATTAAAGGCTCTTTCGTCCTCAGAGTCTTCATCTTCCCCCTCCATGGCACAATAACCTCCAACTGGAAAAATTCTCAAGGAATATTGAGTTTCTCCTTTCATCTTTTTTAATATTACCGGACCCATGCCTAGAGCAAATTCTTTGACCTTTATTCCCGTAGCTTTTGCAACCCCAAAATGCCCAAGCTCGTGGACAAAGATCAGTACCGAAAATATTATTACCGAATATAAAATAGTCATTACTATTCTCCCCCTAAATTAAATGTTCAGTGCAAGCATTTTTGCAAGCACTCTTGCTTCCAGATCAATCTCTAAAATATGATCAATGTCTGATATTTCAACAGACTCATGTTTTTCTAAAACTGCTCCCAGTGTGTTTTGTATATCAATAAATCTTATTTTCCCCTCTAAAAACAATTGGACCAGCACCTCATTCGCCCCATTTAATGCAGCTGGATAGCTTCCGCCTTTTTTGAGTGCCTCATAAGCATACCCTGCGCATTTGAACACACTTTGATCCAGCTTTTCAAAGGTTAAACTTGCTCCCTCTTTGAAAATATCCAAGCCTTTATTTTTCATTTCCAACCTTTGCGGGTAAGAAAACGCATAACTGATTGGTATTTTCATATCAGGCAATCCCAGTTGTGCGACGATTGAGTTGTCCATATATTCCACCATAGAATGCACTATGCTTTGCGGGTGTACTGCAATTTCAATTTTTTCGCCAGGCAGATGATATAACCAGCTTGCCTCAATGACCTCTAGCCCTTTATTCATCATCGTTGCAGAATCTATTGTAATTTTTTGTCCCATTGTCCATTTTGGATGTTTTAATGCCTGTTCGCGTGTTACTTTTTCTAAATCCTGTAGTGAATAATTCCGGAATGGCCCTCCTGATGCTGTTAGAATCACTTTTTTGATTTCATTTTCCTGGTTTCCCTGCAGGCACTGGAAAATAGCACTGTGCTCGCTGTCAACCGGAAGGATTTGGACCATATTCTTTCTTGCAGCTTCGGTAATCAGTTTTCCACCTGCAACCAAGGTTTCCTTATTTGCAAGGGCTATTGTCGTGCCTTTTAATATGGCTCTGTACGTTGGCTGCAATCCCAGCATCCCAACCAAAGAGTTGAGTACAATGTCACAATCTGATTCTGCCGCTTCAATTAAACCTTCCATCCCGTATAATATCTCTGTTCCAGGGTGTCTTTTTTTTAAAATAGCGGCATCTTCAGCCTTAGCAACCACAGCAATTTCCGGGTTGAATTTAATAATCTGTGCGGATAATTTTTCTATTCTGGCTCCGCAAGAGAGAACTGAAACCTTAAAATGTTCTTTATTATTTTCAATAACCTCTAAAGCCTGGGTTCCAATGGACCCGGTACTCCCAAGTATACAAATTTTCTTCATTAATTCCCCTATTTAATTATCAGCATTATATAGTAATATATAAATGGTGCGGTGAACAGAAGACTGTCTATCCTGTCTAAAATTCCGCCATGCCCTGGTATAAGATTCCCAAAGTCTTTTATACCCATTTTTCTTTTAAATAATGATGCCGTTAAATCTCCAAACTGAGATACAATTCCTCCCATGATGCCTATAACAATACATTGTAAAAACAGAAATGGCATTACAAAATAAGCAAAAACGCCACAAAGGATGACACTGCCAGCGATGCCTCCGATTGAACCTTCAATGGTTTTTTTGGGGCTTATGGAAGGGCAAAGTTTATGTTTTCCGAAAAAGTAACCGGCGAAATAAGCCATGCTGTCTGTTCCGAAAGCCGTAAGAAATATTAACCAGACTAAAAGGCCATATTCCGGCAGTTGTTCTACCAGTATAATATGATAGGAGAAAAAAACAGCATAAAAAACTCCGAGAGCAGTCACCATGCCGTCTTCAAGTTTTCGCTCTTCGATTTTGAACAGATACAGAAGACTCATCAAGACCACTGCAAATACCCAAAACATGTACCAGGTTGTCCCGTCTTCAAATTTCAATAAATTTATACTGTACAGCAAAAAAGTGCTGGCCAGTCCAATAGGTAAAGAAGGTTTAATCCCCAAATTATCGAAACCGTTATAAAACTCTTTTAACCCCATTATTCCTATCAGGAAAAAGCATAAAAGGAGTACGTTTCCACCAATAAATACAAACACCAACAAAGGCAGCATAATTATTCCTGATAAAATTCTGGTTCTCATGTGATATTCCTCCCGCCAAATCGCCGGTTTCTATTCTGGTATTCTTCAATAGCTTTTTCATATTCTGCCGGTGTAAAGTCCGGCCAAAGTGTTTCCATAAAAACAAATTCACTGTAAGCACTTTGCCATAGCAGATAATTAGATAATCTTTTTTCTCCGCTCGTTCTAATCACTAAATCCGGATCAGGAACATCAGCAAATTTTTCTCCTGTAAAAAGATACTTTGAAAAGCTTTCTTCTGTAATATTTTCTGGTTTGACAATTCCAAGTTTGATATCTTCTCCTATCAGTCTGATTGCCTGAAGTATTTCATCTCTGCTGCCATAATTAAGGGCAATATTAAACTGAAGTCCTGTATTTTTGTCTGTTTTTTTCAAGGCTTTTTCCAGACTTTTAACTGCTTCCACAGGCAGTTTGCTGTAATCTCCCAATACTCTAACCCTGACATTGTTTTTATTGAGCTCCTTCAGTTCTTTTTCCACATATAAAACAAGAAGTTTAAAAATTCCATTTACCTCTTCTACAGATCTTTTCCAGTTTTCAGTGGAAAAAGCATAAACGGTCAGATACTTAACGCCAAGAACACTTGAATGTTTTACAATTTCTTTCATTGCAACCATCCCCGCATTGTGTCCAGCCAGTCGTGGCAGGCTCTTGTTGTTAGCCCATCTTCCGTTTCCATCCATAACGATGGCAATATGTTTTGGGATTCTCTCTTTATCCAGCATATGACTCCTTAAAACAAAAGCGGATATACCTGTGAACCAGCCACACCTCATATCCGCATTTAACCTTTAAACTTTAAACCTTTAAACCAGCGTCCATGTAGATTAAACCTGCAGTAATTCTTTTTCCTTTGATGCTACAATATCATCAATGTCTTTGATTGCTTTATCTGTTCTCTTTTGAACAGTTTCAAGCTCTTTCTTTAGATCATCTTCAGTCAGTTCTCCGGCTTTTTCAAGCTTCTTAAGATTGTCATTGGCATCTCTTCTTTCATTTCTAACAGCTACCTTAACATCTTCTCCTATTTTTTTAATTGTTTTGGTCAGTTCTTTTCTTCTTTCCTCAGTTACCTGAGGAATCACAAGTCTGATGATTTTTCCGTCATTCGAAGGATTAATACCCAGGTTGATTAAATTGATTGCCTTTTCAATATCATGAATTATTTTAGTATCAAAAGGCGAAACCATAAGAGTTCTTGGGTCAGGAACACTTATATTAGCAAGGTTCTTAAGGGGTGTTGTGCTTCCGTAATAATCAACAAATACTTTATCCAGCAGTGCTGCGTTCGCTATCCCTGCTCTGATAGTATTCAGTTCTTCTTTTAATACGGCTATTGTTTTTTGCATTTTTTCTTCTAAATTTTTTTGTACTTCCTTGCTCATAATTAAATCCTCCTAAGTTATAATTGTACCTATCTTTTCCCCTAAAATAGCCTTTAATATATTTCCTTCCTGTGCAAGCCCGAAGACATGAACAGGAATATTATTATCCCTACATAAAGACGCTGCGGTTGAATCCATAACGCCCAGCCCTTTTTCAAGAACTTCCTTATGGGTTAAAGTCTCATATCTGGTTGCATTTGGATTTTGCTCCGGGTCCTCTGAATATACAGCATCAACCTTTTTCGCTAGGAGTATCACATCCGCTTCGATTTCTGCAGCTCTAAGTGCAGCCGTGGTGTCTGTTGAGAAAAACGGATTCCCGGTACCTGCGCCAAATATCACAACTTCATTATTGTTTAACTGGCTTATTGCTTTTCTTCTGATATATGGTTCTGCAATTTCTTTCATTTCAATAGCCGTTTGAACTCTTGTCGGAATGCCTATCGCTTCAAAAGAATCCTGAAGTGCCATTGCATTGATCACAGTAGCAAGCATACCCATATAATCAGCTGTAGCTCGATCCATGCTTTTGCTGGTTCTTCCTCTCCAAAAATTTCCGCCTCCCACTACAATAGCAACCTGAACACCTAATTCATGGATTTCTTTTATTTGCTTTGCCACTTGACTTAACATTTGCTCATTCAATCCAAACTTGCTTTCTCCTGCTAATGCTTCTCCACTGATTTTTAATATTACTCTTTTATACTTTGGTTTCATCAGTTTCTCCTGTAATCTTTTCTATAATAAAGGGACACTAAACTAGTGCCCCTTTATTATATCATATTTTTATTAAGCGTTCATCTGTTTTGCAAATATTTGAGCAAAACTTCTGTAAGTCTTTATTTGAAACGTTTACTAGATTCTCCTTATTTAAAACTAAGTTGTGAATACTCTAGAAGCTTTTTATACTGTTGACTATTTTGCGATAGGCATTCACCAACACAGCCGCATCCAGATTGTATGCGACACCATCATATCCATTTGCTAAATATTCCCGAGCATCCTCTATATTCCCTGTATAGATAAAGATGGGCTTACCGGCATTTTGGCAAGCTTTCAGTATTCTATTTATTGCAGCAATAAAAATTTCATTCGAAAACTGTGCAGGTATTCCCAATGATATGGAAAGATCAAAAGGTCCTATGAATATCCCGTCAATTCCTTCAATATTCACTACATCCTCTATGATTTCCAGACATTCTTTTGTTTCGCACTGGGGAATAACCATGACTTCCTCGTTGCAGGTTTCCATAAATTTGTCAATTCCCTGGGATGCCCAATCTGCAAATCCAAATCCCGCTCCGCGTCCAGGGCAGAAACCCCTGTTGCCCACAGGGGCAAACTTGGCCAAATCCACCAGCTTTCTTATTTCATCAATGGTTTTGAGACACGGGACAATCAATCCTTGAGCACCTACATCAAGAATTCTCTGAATTTCTTTATGCGTAACATCACCTATTCTCACAAATGGGCTCAAATTTTTGCTCTCGGCGGCTCTGACTAAATCCATAATTGTTTCCATGTCGAAAGGGCCATGTTCTGAGTCGATGACGACAAAATCCAAGCCAGTATATCCAAGGCATTCCATTTCAGACATGCTCCCCATTTCAAAAAAGGTTCCAACAACTTTTTCGTTGTTTTTAATTTTTTCTTTTACATTATTCTTCATTGGATATATTCCCCCTATTTCACTAACTTGGAATTAAAGAACTTATCTAATTTTTCAATTCCATCATAAATAGTTTCCTCAGTCAAGCCGCTGAAGTTCAATCTCATACAATTGTCTCCATATCCGTTTCCCTCAACATAGAAAATCGAACCCACTCCCCAACTTATATTTAATTTTTCAACAGCCTCATCCGCCAATTCAGTTGCATTCAGACCTCCTGGAAGTTCTGCCAAACGTGATATACTCCCCATGGCTAAAGCCAGGGGCTTCTAAAAGCCTAGGCTGACCAGGTAATTGTGCCTTTAAAACAGCACTCGCAATGCTGAAATTCCAACATTTTCGAGTGCTATATCATTATTTACTTAACATTTACTTAACGTTTTTCTTGATTCTTTTAAGTCAATCTTTCGTTTAAATTTCAACGTTTACATGCTAAACTGCCGACATCTGTTTTGCAACTTCTTCTGCAAAATTTTCTTCCTTCTTTTCGACGCCTTCTCCAACTTCAAAACGTACCATTTCTACTACCTGAATCGGTTTGCCAATTTCCTTCGCAACACTTTCAACATATTCTTCAACAGACATGTCGCTATTCTTCACGAATTTTTGCTCAACCAGACAAGTTTCTTTTAATTCCTTCTTCAATCTTCCAGTAACCATCTTCTCTACTATGTTTGCTGGTTTGCCTTCATTGAGGGCCTGCTGAATAAGAATTTTCTTTTCACTTTCAAGGTACTCTGGATCAATTGAAGTTTCATCGATAAATTTAGGATTCATTGAAGCGACCTGCATCGCAACATCCTTGCCTACAACAGTAACTTCTTCAACTGAAGCCTCTGTTTTAAGCCCGATAATCACACCAATTTTACCATTACCATGGATGTAGCCAACATATACACATCCAGGAGTATTTGCTTTATACAATCTTCTCACATGAAGGTTTTCCCCAATAGTTGAAATTTTATGACTTAATACTTCTTGAACAGTTCCTTCATTCTTAAATTGAAGCGTCATGAAATTTTCAACATTCTCGTCTTCAGCTTCCAGTGTCATTGCCGCAACATGTTCAACGAATCCAATAAAATCAGCATTTTTTGCGACAAAATCAGTTTCTGAGTTTACTTCTGCCATTGCTGTCTTTTTACCATCCGGTGAAAATGAAATTCTTACAAGCCCTTCTGATGCCACTCTACCTGCTTTTTTTGCAGCCTTTGCAAGACCCTTTTCTCTGAGAAGTTCAATTCCTCTTTCTATATCGCCATCTGTTTCTTCTAATACATTTTTACAATCCATCATTCCTGCGCCAGTTCTCTCACGCAATTCTTTAACCATTAATGCTGTAACAGCCATATTATTCCCTCCCACAATATAATTCGAGCCTGGCGTGCTCGCCTGCGCTCGACACCTTTTACTAATTCGAGCCCGGCGTCCCCGCCAGGGCTCGACTCAATTTTCTATTTTGCTTCTGCTTCTTCAGTTTCAACTGCCGCTTCTTCAACAGCTACTGCTTCTTCAGCAACCACTGCTTCTTTAACTTTTACTTCAGCTTCAAATTCTTCCACTTTTACTTCAGGTTCAACTGCTGTTGCTGCTTTTACTTCAGGTTCAACTTCATCTGATGTAGCTGGGCCTTCATCGTAGCTTTCGCCTTGATTTGCTTCAATAATAGCATCTGCCATTTTTCCTGCAATTAGTTTTACTGCTCTGATTGCATCATCATTTGCTGGAATGATATAGTCAACATCATCAGGATCACAATTTGTATCTACAATTCCAATAATTGGAATTCCAAGTATTCTAGCTTCTTTAACAGCAATTCTTTCCTTTTTAGGATCAACTATAAACAATACACCCGGCATTCCCTTCATATCCTTGATACCGCCCAGAAACTTTTCCAGTCTTATCAATTCAAGTCTAAGCTTCAGGACTTCTTTCTTTCCAAGTTTCTCAAAGGTTCCATCTGTTTCCATTGCATTAATATCATATAATCTTTTAATTCTTCCGGAAATTGTTTTGTGGTTTGTAAGCATTCCGCCCAACCATCTTTGATTTACAAAGAACATTCCGCATCTCTTCGCTTCATCTTCGATTGCTGTTTGCGCCTGTTTCTTTGTCCCTACGAAAAGTACCGGTTTCCCTGTCTCTCCGATTTGTCTCATGAAATCATATGCTTCATCAATCTTTTTTACTGTCTTCTGCAAATCAATAATGTAGATTCCATTTCTTTCTGTGAAGATGTAAGGAGCCATTTTTGGGTTCCATCTTCTGGTTTGGTGTCCGAAATGTACACCGGCTTCTAGTAACTGTTTCATTGAAATTACTGACATTTTTTATCCTCCTGGTTTTTAACTTCCACCTAATTTTCCTTAAAAGCAACCTCGCAAGGCACCAACCTCCAAGTGACTAAGTGTGACAAATATTTACTGGCCTAAATATATTGATAGACCAACAAAAATTGTACTACAAATTAACAAAAATTGCAAGGAAAATATATATATAACAGCAGTTTCTAATTGCACATAATATAACGTGAAAAATGCTGCCTTGCCGCAGTAAATTTATCTCGGCTTAAATATAGGCTCTCCCCATTTTTAAAAACGATACTTTGTTCTTTCATTAAAATAATCTTATCCATATTCACATATAAACTTCTGTGGCATTTCAGGAAATTACTTCCCAGATAACCCAGATAGTCATCGATCTTGGAATATATTTCGTGGGTTTCTTTCTCAGTAATTATTTTTGTTTTCCTGAGATTCTGTTCGATATATAATACATCATCTACATCGACCTTCATGCTTGATTTGGGTTTAATTACAGGAATAAATCTATCCATTTTGTCACCTCCAGATATGAGTTTATAAAAAAAATCTGGATTTACAAGCAGATTAAACAATTACTGTATTTTTTTAAACGTTTAATTATAATTGTTATAACAAAAGGAGCGACAGGTATCAGCCACCGCTCCAGATTATTAGTCTCTTCTATAAGTAATCAGGTCTTCCATGATTTCATGAGCTGCAATTGATACCGGTTTGTTTGTTTCTGCTGTTGTAAGCTTAGGCTTTCCCTCAATAATATCTCTTGCTCTCTTTGCCGCCAATACAACAAGGGTGTATCTGCTGTCTGCTTTTTTTCTTATTTCGTTCACTGATGGGTATAACATTTATACTTCCTCCTTATAATTTTTAATAAGCCCGTAAATTTGTTCTGAAACTCTGGAATGTTCAGCTAATATAATGGCTTTTACTCTAATAACTGCCTCTTCTAAATCCTCATTTACAACACAATAATTGTACTGATCAATATAGGATATTTCTGTCAACGTCTCCCCTAATCTCAATTCAATGGAGTCAGGGCTATCAGACCCTCTTCTGGTTATACGTTTTCTGAGTTCAGTCATTGACGGCGGCAAAATGAAAATATATATTCCCTGCGGATATTCATTTCTAACCTTCAATGCACCTTGAATGTCTATTTCTAAAACTACATCTTTTCCGTTTGCAAGTTTATCTAAAACTTTCTGCTTTGGGGTCCCGTAAAAATTTCCATAGACCTCAGCATATTCCAGCAAATCACCTTTTTTAATAGATTCCATGAATTCATCCCGAGTTACAAAATAATAATTCACACCTTCTATTTCTCCTGGTCGAGGCAATCTCGTTGTCATAGAAACTGACAACTCAACATCTAACTCTTTAACTAGTTTCTGACAAATACTTCCTTTTCCTGCACCAGATGGCCCAGAAACTATAAATAGCTGACCTTTTTTCATTGAGCCTCCCCTTTTCTAATCCCTTAATTGAGTGTATATTGTACCACGTCTGCTACTCTTGTTCAACTTATATATATGAAGCTATTCAATATTTTGAACCTGTTCCCTGATTTTTTCAATTTCACTTTTTATTTCCAGCATAACATTTGTGATTTCAATATCGTTTGCTTTAGAACCGATCGTGTTTGCTTCTCTGTTCATTTCCTGGATTAAAAAGTCCAGTTTCTTCCCGTCAGGCTGATTGCTGTTTGTAATAATTGTTTCAAGTTGAATGATATGGCTGTCAAGTCTGACAAGCTCTTCAGTAATACTGCACTTATCAGCAAATACTGCTGCCTCTAAAAGAATTCGATCTTCAGGTACAGCGGCATTATTGCCAATTAATTCCTTAATCCTGTTTTTTAGTTTTTCTGCATATACTTCCACTACTTTTGGGGATCTTTTTTCAATTACCGTCAATAACCCCCGAATGGTTTCGCCTCTTCTTATTAAATCTTCTGCCAGTTTCGAGCCTTCCACAATTCTCATTTCATCCAGTTTTTCAGTCGCCAGTTTTGCTGAAAGTTCAAGGCATTTCGAAATTTCTTCCTCATCCTCCACATCTGGAATCGCCTTCATCACGTCAGGAAGCCCTGATAGAAGTTGCAAAGTTACTTCGCCTGTAAGATCAAATTCTTTTTTAAGCTCATTTAAGTTGTCATAATACTGACGCGCAACCATCGTGTTCAGTTTAATCCTGGTATCGTCTTCTGTAATATTTTCCACCATAACAGATACTTCAATTTTCCCTCTGCGAGCAATATCTTTTACCGTATTCTTTATTTTATCTTCAGCAAACGAATATCGCCGTGGCATTTTAATCGTTATGTCACTGTAACGATGATTTACTGCTCTGATTTCAACTATTATGTTTCTTTTCCCATCTGTGTATTCGCCTCTTCCGAAGCCTGTCATACTTTTTATCATCTTTTTTTCTCCTCAAACTTAGATTTTTATGATAATATATTAATTATACATTATAATCAGTCACTTGGAAAGAGTGAAGAAGGATAGAATTAATATGAGTTTTGATGGAATAATTACCAGTGCAATCGTATCAGAAATGAATAAAAATATTTTAGGTGGGAAAATCGAAAAAGTTTATCAGCCGGAGGCGGATGCACTTGTTATTAACATACATTCAAAAACAGGTAATTTCAAATTATATGCATCCTGCAACAGTAGTCATGCAAGAGTTCATTTTATAAAAGTAAACCCTGTAAATCCGGCTACGCCACTTTCCTTTTGTATGCTTTTAAGAAAACATATTCAAGCAGGAAGAATCTCAGAAATCATTCAAAAGGATTCAGAAAGGATTATAGAATTTTCTATTGAAACCTATAATGAACTTGGCTTTTCCGTTAATAAAAAGCTGATTATTGAAATTATGGGCAAACATAGCAATATCACTTTGATTGATACAGAAACAAAGAAAATTATCGACAGCATCAAAAGGATATCAATCGATGTAAACAGATATCGACAGCTTCTGCCTGGGAAAATCTATAAATATCCTCCTGATCAGGGTAAGCTGACCCTGAAAGAATTAACACCTGAAAAACTCGAAACGATTCTTGACACCGATATAAGTATGATTCCAAAAGCCCTTTTATCCTCATTACAAGGGATAAGTCCTGCCGTTGCCAATAACCTTTTGGATGTAGCCTTGGAAAAAGGATATGCTTTGGCAAATCTTCATATTGGTATTTATGAAGAAGTCGCAGAAATAATCAATAAACTTGAGCGTAATGAAATAGATCCGGTCGTATATCTGGGTGAATCCAAAATTCCGGTGGATTTTCATATAATGAAATTATCCGCTTTGGAAAGCTTTAATGAATCTGTTTATTTTGACACGTTAAGTGAAGCGATGGAATTTTATTTTGCCAACAAAAACTCATCCAATATAATCAAACAAAAAAGTGTGGATTTAGAAAAGGCCATCAATAATAACTTGAATAAACTTTATTTGAAAAAACAAAGGTTGTCCGAAGATCTTCTTCATGCAGAGGACTCAGAGAATTACAGACTTTTTGGGGAACTTCTTACAGCAAGTCTTCATCAGATTAAACCAGGTGAAAGCCAAACCAGGGCCAATAATTATTATGACAATACAGAGATTACAATTCCTCTGGATAAAAGGCTTTCCCCTTCAAAGAATGCCCAATTATATTTTAAAAAGTATGGGAAATCAAAAACTGCAGTAAAAGAAAAAACTCTTCAGTTAGAAGAGGTCGCTTTAGATATTGAATATGTTGAGTCTGTAGCAAGCTTTCTTGAGGGGGCTTCCTCCTTAGAGGAGATTGAAGCCATTAGAACAGAGCTGGTCGCTTCCGGATATTTGAGGAAAAGAAAAACAACAGCCAAACCATCTAAATCAAAATTAGGGTCTTATACTTTTACAACTAAGGATGGGTTTAGAGTTTTAGTCGGCAGGAACAACGTTGATAATGATATTTTAACCTTCAAAACAGCCTCTCCCAAGGATATCTGGTTTCATACAAAAGATATTCCAGGTTCTCATGTTATTC
>JAENWH010000562.1 GCA_016650135.1 Peptostreptococcaceae bacterium | reverse complement strand
GTTTGCGGTCTGGATGATGGTCTCCATTGTAGCAAAGGTATGTGCTCCATCAGGGCATCCTGCGAAAAGAGCATTCATCCTTACTGTACTGAAAGAGCGGATAATTCTCTCTGCACGAGAGTACCCCTCCAAACAGGCGATTGCGAATATTGCCAATTCAGGATATGTACACAGAAGAAAGACCTTTTTGTGCGACTGATAATTATTGGGTGGAAGAAAATTATGCTGTCGAGGATCCTAACTGCCCACTTCCTTTTTGTGTAAAGTTTGGTAGACGCGGTGCTCATCCTTATCCTTATCTTTGTTGGAAGCTACTCGCATGTTGCACACATAGGTAATATTCAGGTATCATCCTCTCCAAAAGAAGGTATATGATCAATATTAAATATAAGTATTTGGTTCCCAGATTAAAACTAAACAAATCTTTAATTAATAATTATATAAAGGATTATCCTCAATATTCTCAACTTTCAACCTTTCTTCTCAAAGACTGGATGAATGTTTGTCGTTTGATTCCACCGTTTATGTATAAACAATCAAAAATAATATATCCTCCAAAACTGCCAACCCCATATTTTTTACTTAACGATATTGCAGACTATCTTGAAATCAAAGGGAAACCTATTCTTGAGGAAGATATTTCAATTGAATATGGTGCAATAAAAATAAATATCTGGAATAGGGAATCTAAATGCCATGAACCTACCGTATATTACGGTTTAACTAGAAAAAACATATTCTATGACTGTTCCTATGGGTATAATGAGTACCGAGCAAGACATTACCTTGATGGAAGAAGTATAATTTGGGTTAAAAAATTCAAGTCGCTCTACGAACTAATCGAACAGTATCCTGAGAGTAAAAAATACAAACCCAATTTTGGCGAAGTTTTGATATATGTTGAACACTTGAAGTAAAATTTTCCATCTCACTTTTCTTCAGCACTTTATGATCCGATTTCGATTATCATTCCTGATGAATAATAATCTCGAAAGGAAATCATTCTACTTTAGGCGGAATTTTTTCATCCATTACTTCAACATCGAAGGGATCCATAAGGATAACTGTGGAACAAGAGCAACCAGAATTGCTACAAATATCAATGGTAACAAAAATGGTACTGTTCCTCGGATGACAATACGTACAGGTATCTTCAGTGCTCTCGCAAGTACAAACAATACCAGACCCACCGGAGGCGTAAGCATCCCGATCATAAGTGTGAGTTGCAGATTGCGCTCTAAACCGGCCACCGGGCGTTTCAAAAAAGGCCAGAAGGCGTAGCAAAACCGGCCACTGGTAAATCCGGCCTTTCACATCACTGAAATAGGGGGTGAAGACATTTTCTTATGATTTGATAACGAGTTCTGATATTTCATGGTAAGCAGTTTTGCAAAATACTTCTCTGGAATCTTACTCCCATGAAGCACCCACTTTTCTTTCTTTCCAACCCAATAATAGTCAACAGATTCCTACCTCACTGATCCCCTAGGGGGTAACACTTTT
>JAENWH010000520.1 GCA_016650135.1 Peptostreptococcaceae bacterium | reverse complement strand
ATCAGTATTTAAATATAGATGTCACCTGGGACGATCCTGTGCCAGATCGTGGGAGCAGGATTCGATATGATTATTATTTGATAACTGACAAGAAACTTGCTAAAGACCATAATTGGGACACTTCCCAGTTTAACCCGAATTATTATTAAAGAGGAGACCTTATAATGGCTTTTTATTTCCCCATCTTGTTAATTATAGCATCCAATGTTCTTTACCATATCTGTGCGAAGAGCATTCCCTCTCAAATGAATCCTATGGTCAGCCTGATGATTACTTACCTGGTGGCCGGATCCTTAACTCTTTTTATGTTTTTTCTTATGCCCCAGATTTTTACGATTGATAAGAAATTCGACATTTCTCTTGTGGGACAAATCAAGCAGGCAAACTGGGCTCCTTACATTTTAGGTTTTGTAATAGTCGGACTGGAACTCGGTAATATTCTGATGTACAGGGTGGGCTGGGATATTAGTTTAGGCTCTTTAGTCTGTAATATAAGCCTAGCGGTTTTACTGCTGGCAATAGGCGTATTATTTTATAAAGAGGCAATCAGCACCAGTCAGATTTTTGGTATTGGTCTGTGCATAGTAGGTCTGATTTTTATCAACAAATAACAAACCGGTCAGATTTTTATAAATGCACCTTCAAGTGCAAGTAATTCTTCTTTTATATCTATTCCTCCTCCATAGCCTGTCAGTTTACCGTTTGCTCCTATTACACGATGGCATGGAATAATAATTGATATTGGGTTTCTGTTATTAGCATGACCGACCGCTCTGCTTGCCTTTGGGCAGCCAATCTTTACGCCAATTTGCTGATAACTCCTCGTTTCGCCATAAGGTATTTCCTTTAATGCTTCCCATACCTTCATTTGAAATTCTGTGCCTGCAGGATTCAACGGAAGCTCAAAATCTTTTCTTTCACCCGCAAAATATTCATCCAGCTGATGTTTTGTTTTTTTAATCAACGGTGTTTCTTCAACAATATAATCATTATTGATGTTTTCGTTCATTTTTATTTCAGTCGAAAATAAAAGATACGTGATAAAACCCTCTGATTCTCCAATGACAAGATCCCCAACCGGAGTTTGTTTGTATATAAATGCTTTATTCATTTTTCTCCTGCCCCTGCCTCTCTATTTTTCCGCCACATTTACATCTGTACAGATGTGTATGAGTAACCAGTCTGGATTTCCTTGTTCTTTCAATCACTTGTCCGCAACCCTTGCAAACCATTATATAATGAACACTTTTTTTGCTATTATTCGTGTTTTCTGTCTCTATTCCAAGTTCCTCCGGAACAGAAGTTCTTTTGATATTATAACCATATAAGTTATTCATAGTTTCTGCGTGCGCTTTCCAAACTTTGCTGTGGTTTTGACAACCAGGGCAGGTGTGCAGTATCTCATGGGCAAGAATCAGCAAAAGAGAGGTTTCAGGGCCATTTGCTATAGCCCCTGAAACCTCAATGGTGTATCCGTTCTTATATTTTTTGCAGCACCCAAACCTTGTTTTGGCACGATTGTTCACTATGACATTTTCTTGAATATTATTCGATACCGGAATACCTGCATCTACTGCCTGTGAAATAACCTCTTTCATTTTTATGGAAATATATGTCATTTATCATCCTTTGTTTCACGTGAAACTTATCTTAAAGACCTTAGTAAATCAATGATTCTGTCAAGTTCTTCCT
>JAENWH010000345.1 GCA_016650135.1 Peptostreptococcaceae bacterium | reverse complement strand
CGTAACAACCCCGCCAAATTCAGTGATTTTTTTACCATTGCTCATTACAGATAAATCAACTGCCGGCCTGCCATCTACTTTTTCCGCTTTTGTAATACTTATAGATATGTCACCTGTTGCTTCCCCGAAAATCGTTTTCAAGGTGTTAAGGTCCAGATTGATATCCCCAATAGCTGAAGCTATTGTAAGCGTTCCTATTTTGTTTGTAACAAGATTTCCAAAGCTGGCTTTTGGAATTGTTGTTTCAAGTGAAACGGCTTTATCGTCAAGGCCAACATTGATTTTGATTTCAGTTTGCTTGCTCTCGTTACTGCCCGCCAGCCCATTAACAACCTTCTTAATTGATGCGGATAATTCTGCTGCAGAAACAACTGCCGCTGCATTCCCTTTGCTATCCAACTTTGCAGTTACATCCGTGCTTACGCTTATGGCGTTTGCAGTTCCACCAGCCACTGAATTATCGTTCACCCAAGAACTTGAGCTGTCATCTTTGGTGAAGTCCAGGGTGTAATACCAGAGGACGTTATCACTGGCCTTAAGTATGTATAAATTGGATGCTTTGTTCGTAGGAGTAACTCCATTAACAGAATATAGCCATCCTGAATTTTTCCCCAAATCAAATTCTCCAATTCCTTCAACACTCTGCACATAGTTACCAGAGCTGTCTGTGATAATTTTCAAACCTGAAGATTTAAGGATATCTAATGCTGTCATGTTTTGATACCATGCATATGATGTGCGCGATTTCAAGTTTCCATTGGATCCTTTTACTGTTAAATCAGCAACATCTGCAGTAGATGTACTGCCACTTCCTTCAGAAGTGCCAGCAGATGAAATTTCGACATTATAATTTGGCGCAAGCCTGATTAAATCTGGCAAATTGGCAGCACCTTTGCTTATCTGCAGCGAATACTGACCAATGGCCGCATATTCTGAAGGAATAGAAAGGCTTCCGTTTGAATCAGTTGTTCCCGTATACGTTAATGCCGTTCCCAAAGTGTATCCCCAATAAACCGCTACTCCGGCCGTGGATACAAGATTTGTCTCATAAGTTATCCAATTGGTTTCATAATTTTTAATCCCTATTGTGACACTTCCATCTGTCTCCAAATTACTTGTTACATAAGGATAAACCGTTGACATATTGTCATTACCATAATAAACAACAATCTCTTCTCCTTCAGATAGAAACTGCGTCCCCATTCCATTTAAACTTGAGGTTCCGTTTAAGTACTCTTCCTTGATAATGTTGTAAATCCACCCATCCCAGTAATGGTTTGTACCAAATGTACCCGCGGCAATTCCATTTATTGAGCTTATGTATTTATTGCTTTCTATATATTGAATCTCATTATTGCTAAGAGCTTGCGTTACGGCATCATAAACTGTTAATCTGCTTCCGTCTGGCCTTGCAACAGTTAAGGAGGTATTATAATAAATATTTGAATTTGGCCCTTCAATTCTCAAACTTACTGTAGCTATCTGTGGTGTGCCGGCATACATTGTTAAAATTGCAGGCAGAATAGCTGTATCTGATGTAATATATTCTTTCGTTGACCCAGTATAAGAATCGTAAGCTGAATATTTTGCTCTTATTTCATATTCCACATTTGCCTCAACTGGAGTAATTGCAATTTTGCCATTTGGATCAGTTGTTCCGTAGTCGCTGGCCAGTGCAGTCCCATAATTTACCGGCTTACCTGCAAGTTCATTTTCTATCCCATTTGGCAAAGTTTTTTCAACCAATGTTATTTCCTTTATGCCTCCAAAAGTAACACTTGCGTTGTTAACTCCCATGGTATCAGTATCAGAGGTTTTAAAGTACGCCACCTTTGTATATTTTTTTGCAACAGCAAGAATCGTGTCCCCTTCAGCAACGGTCACACTTTCGGGTTCATTTTTTAATGTGCCATTCACATATACATTATATCCGCCATATGAAATCGCATCTGTGGTCACTAATGCTTTCTGCATAGCTTTTTCAATAGATTTTGTATTCCCCAATGTTATACTTTTATTAAAATAGTCGCCAGCTGCATCAATAACCTGAACCTCAGCGCTTATGTACTGAATTGCACTGTTTGATAAATTGGCATAATATGAGTATCCATTCTTTATGTCTGCCATTGCAAGGCTCGCCTGTTTGGTTGCATAAGCATTAACAGTTTGCTTATCTTGATATCCATATCCACCACCAGGGACAAGAAATGATAAAAGGCCATCTGAAGGATTTAGCCCTCCACCTGTAGTATAGATTTCCAAATTCGAAGCATCTGCTGCCATTATTCCCCAAACGATAACTGCTGTCGTATTAGCGTCCGCTGTTCCAAAACTCCAGGCTCCCTCAAATGCACCAGAAGACTTTTGCATTTTTTTTATTTGTTCTTTTGCTTTGATTATTGCTTCATCTACAACCTTACTATCCCCCATAAAAGAAGATAAAGCAATTAATGACATTCCAACCATATCTCCACCAGGCTTTTGATTGTATGGATCGAGAAAAAATCCATTGGTACGATAATCAAGCAACGTATTGATAGCTCCTATTGTGCTGTATGGTATTTTTTTTGATGCACTTGCCGATCGGTTATATGCTTCAATTGCAATCATATTTAATGCATGTTTATAAGCATCTTCCGCACTAACAAGAATGCCTCCATTCACAATCTTATTCGCTTCAATTTCTGCATTTATAATATCACCTTTTAATAATGAGGATATAACAGTAATTGATGCCGTTCCTGTATCAGTTTCCGGCAATACATAGTCTTCTAAATTTCCTCCTGAAGCTTTAACCGCCGCCATTTCCTCCCAGTCATCAAGCACATAATTCTCATGCGTT
>JAENWH010000238.1 GCA_016650135.1 Peptostreptococcaceae bacterium | reverse complement strand
TATATTGTCTGGGTTGTACAGTATACTTGGTTCCTTCGGCTCCATTGTAACCATATTTGTCAGTTAAAGCCATAAATGAACATAATTTATAAGGAACTATAACGTATAAGGAACCAAACATGAGATAGAGAGGATTTATGATGCTGGGATATATTACACCGGACAAACCGGAACTAAAAGTGAAAGAATATGAAATGTACAGCGCGTATTACTGTGGAATATGCAAAGCAATTAAAAAAAGGCATGGGGAAATTCCGCGCATGGTTTTAAGCTACGATTCGGTATTGCTAGCGATGATATTATCTGCAATATATAATCTGGAAAAGGGCGATGGGCAGGGTTCTAATCAGGAAGGGAATTTCGGCCAAACTGGAAATGCCGTTGAAGAAAATTATCCCGCTGGACCAGCTGTCAAAATGGAAAGATGCATCATCCATCCTGTAAAAAAAAAGGCAATTGTGTATAACGATGCAGGAATCGATTACGCCGCCGACATGCTTGTTACTCTTGCGTATTACAAATTCAAAGATGATTGGACAGATGAGAAAAAGGTGTTAGGAGCGCTTGGAATGGCTGCCTTTAACAATCTTCACAAAAAAATCACTGGCATGTACCCCGAAACATGTGGTATTATTAATAAGTCTATTGCAAAGCTGTCAGAACTTGAAAAAGAAAATTGCCAGTCCATGGACGAGGCAGCAGAACCTTTTGCACAGCTTATGAAGGCTGTTTTTTCCGGAGCGCCGTTGAAATCGAGGCTGGGATTCGTGGCCGCAAGGGGCGAAGACGCAGACCAAACAGAAGCAGGTTCAAAGGTCGAAGAACACTTAAATGAAGCAGAATTAAAATCGTTGCTTGGTGAGATCGGCTATAACATAGGCAAGTGGGTGTATCTGATTGATGCGGTAGATGATCTTGAAAAGGATTTGGAGAAAAATCGGTACAATCCTTTAAAGGGTATTAAAGATGATGAAAACTATAAAAGCAGAGTAGAATTCAGCTTGATATGCACGTTGGAAAACGCCAGTCTGGCTCTGAAAAAGCTTGGGTTGGAGAAAAACAAGGGAATCATCGAGAACATTATATACTTTGGGCTATTCAAGAAAACGGAAAGCATTGTCGGACTTGTAAATTCAGAAGATGAGAAAAATATAGATGAATCAGAATCGAAACCTGAACCGGAGCGAGAAACGTACTAATAAAATTAATGATATATAGATGAAAGGTAAATGACAAAATGAATCCATACGAAGTACTGGGAATTAATCAAAATGCTACAGAAGAGGAAATTAAGTCGGCTTACAGAACAATGGTAAAGAAATATCATCCGGATAAGTATCAGAATAACCCGCTTTCTGATTTGGCAGAAGAAAAACTGATGGAAGTAAATGAAGCATATGAGATGCTGACGAAGGGTGACTACAAGAATGGAAACACGGCATTTGGGAACAGATCAAACAATGGCGGTTATGGAACCAGCCAGAACAATGGCGGATTTAACGGTGGAGGTGGGGCTGGATATAATGAAGGTTACGTGGAAAACCCAAAACCTGGAACCGCGGAATGGTTTTATCAGGCGGGGGTTGCTTCACTCAATAAAGGTTGGTATGACGACGGGTTAGGAAAATTACAGACGGCTGTATCAATGGCACCGAATAATCAGCGATATAAGCAAGGTCTGAACCAGGTACAGAATATGGGCGGCGGCTATAGAGCCGACGCATTTGGAAGAGGTGCCGGTCGTGGGAATGATGACTTATGTAGAATGATGCAATGCATGGTTTGTACAGATTGCCTGTGTGATTGTATTTAAAACAAACTTTTTACAAGCCCATTATAAGCATCCGACATTGGGCTTCAAGCCCAGTCTCTCCTGCTTATATTGGGCTTCCTTTTATTGGAGGATTTATGAAAACTAACAAAGTTGCGCTTCCTGGGATTCTGCTGGGGCTGAATATGATCATATTATTTGGTGCTACAACGCTGCCGGGAATTGAAATGACACTGTATGCGCTCAGCTCCTTTGTTACGGCAATCATTGTAACGAAGGCATCTCCAAAGAGTGCGGCTGTGTTTTATGTGGCAACAGTGTTGCTGGCAGGGGTCCTTTTGCCAAATAAGCTGGCGATTCTTCCGTATGTCTTATTCTTTGGATATTATGGAATTGCTAAATATTACATTGAAAAAATGCCCTGTGGAAAACTTAAAGATATCCACAAGCAGGCAGTTGAACTTATTTGTAAAATCGCTGTTTTTGCGGCGGCTTTCGGCATAGGAATATTGATTTTCAAGGAGGGGTTTACCAGTGGAATGTCTATACCTGACTTGCCGGTTTTAGTCATTTGCGTTGCAGCTGTTGCAGTCTTTGTGGCGTATGATTACGTTTTTACTTTGATTTTAGTTTATATAAAAAGGCTGATTAAATTGTAAAAAACAGCCCACATTTGTGTGGACAAATATTAGACTAGATACAGCTTTGACGAGGATTATAATCGGTTGAAAGATGCTGGTGTTCCTATTAATACAGAACCTCAGCCTGCGGAAGAAAGAGAACCAAGGGAAAAAGGCTGGCGCAGGGTTGTTCTTATAGGTCTTGATGGAGAATTAATCGAATTCAGAGGATAGCAATATATATTTGACCCTGGCAATCAATATAGAATTTATAAAATAAAAAACCAAGTTGTTTCACTTGAAATAACCTGGTTTTTTCTATCATTTTTCCAATTCCGCTGTTTTTTCACTGGTTAATGATATATTTTACTACCGATGTTTCAATTCCCTTTTATTGCTTTCTAATGCCATCTATTGCATTTTATTATTTTTTTGTTGCTTTATGGAACTATTTGACAAATAAGACGTCAAATAGATATTGAAAGAATGCGAACTAGAAGTGTATAATCATTTTGAAAAGAAACCTTGAATGGAGGAGAAACAATGAAGAAGATTTTGAGTGTATTACTGGTAATGGCCCTGATCTTAACGACGGGGGTGCCGGCATTTGGTGCGGAAGTGGACAGCTTAGGGTTGGAGAAAGCCATTACTGCAGCAAAGAATGTTGTCACAGTGCCCGACTCATTTACTGATTTCAACTATTCCACATCACAGAACACGGTGAATGGCAAAACTTACACCTACTGGAATTTGACATGGAATGATGTTTCCAGCGGCGGGAGCATGTATGTGACAATTGATGAAAATGGAAATTTAACAAATTATTATTATTACAATAATATGAATGAACCTGACAGAAATCAGCAGGGGCTTTCAAAGATTACAAAAACCCAGGCGCTCAAGACAGCTGCCGAATTTCTGGCAAAGGCTGTTCCGGGTTATGGCAACAGGATGAAACAAATCGTCAATCAGGAACTGGGTGTTTACGGGACCGAATATCAACTGTATTTTAAACTGTTTGTGAATGATATCCCTGTAGATTTTATCAACGCCACGGTTTCGGTAAACAGATATACAGGAGAAATAAGCAAATATTACTTTAATGGCGTAATAGGCGATCTGAATCTGACCAACTATCCGGCGCCAGAATTCACCAAAGAGGAGCAGATAGCGGTTGAAAATACCAATGGTTTAATTGATAAGTCTGCGGCTGAAGCAGTTGCAAGAAGTTTTGGAACGAATTTTGGGGGATTGAAAACCATCAGCTTGTCTAATTCTTACGTTGATAAGGAAAAATATTTCTGGAATATGGAATTTGAACTAGGCTATGCCAGCGTGAATGCAGCAACCTCTGAATTGACAGGCTTTAGTCTAAACATGGATTACACCAATAAGGGCGGGAGCATTACACAGGAAAGAGCGAAAGTTCTTGCTGAAGAGTTTATGAAGAAAGTGGCTCCTGACAAATTTTCTCAAATCAAATATGTAGATACTAGTTCATTGTATCCTGTTCCTTATATGGAAGCGGATTATGGCTACCATAATGTTAACTTTGTAAGACAGGCCAACGGAATTGATTTTACAAGCAACACCATGAATGTGACCATTGATAAAACGACTGGTAAAGTAGTCAGCTATTACAGCGAATGGTACGACAAAGTGACATTTCCTTCCATCGAAAAAGTT
>JAENWH010000529.1 GCA_016650135.1 Peptostreptococcaceae bacterium | reverse complement strand
GCGATTCTTCCATCAATAATGACACTTGTGTCGAAAATCTTTGGTGTGGCATCACTTGACTTACCTTTTGTCTTACCACTTGGTGTACCTTTTCTGCTGGAAATTAAAGCTGGTATAAAGTCCTTCACTTTTTTTGTCGCAACAATTACGCCAAGATACCCAAGTATAAGGTATGTTATAACCGTAAGAATTGTCCCCAAATAAAAAATTTGCATTTCTACAAACACCTGGCTGACAAGAAATGCTATAATTAAACCGATAATTAACCCGAACGTACCAACAACAATATCATTTGTCGGCACTGATTGCAAATCATGTTCGATATCCTTTGCAATCTTTGCACTTTGTCTTCCAAGAAATGGCGTTGCCCTGAAAAATATCATTCCAAAAATAAGTGCGCATACTACGGATAAACCGAATCTTTCGGTTTTTGTTATTACAAAGTCAGGGAAAACCGAACTCAACTCAAACAGAAACTCAAATAAAAGGGAAACTCCATATCCAATAACCAATCCAACAAAGGTGAAAATTATTCTAAACAGTTTTTTTAACATCATATCTCACCCCCTTTTTTTATATATTTTTTACATTAATTTTTTATGACAGATTAAAATTAACCGTTCTCTCTATAATATCAGCTGCAGTTATTATGTCTATGTCTTTTACTAAAATCATCTCACTTTGCAAAATCTGTTTTGCATTGGAAAGCATTTTCTTTTCTCCGGTTGAAAGTTTTTTCTCCTTATCCAAACGCATAAGATTCCTGACAACTTCAGCAACTTCAAAGGCATCGCCTGTTTTTAATTTCTCCATATTTTCTCTGTATCTTCTATTCCAGTTATTAGACATTTCAGTGGTTGCACCTTGTAATGAGTCTATCACATCGCCTAATTCCAGTTCAGTCATTACATTTCGAACCCCAACTCCATCACTGCTCTCTATTGGAATCATTATTTTCATGTCACCACAAGGAACCCTAAGAATATAATATCTTCTGGTCTCTCCAAGTATTTTCTTTTCTTCAATTTCCTCAATAATCCCTGCTCCATGCATTGGATATACAATTTTGTCTCCTACAATAAACATATTCAGACCTCCAGTCTTACATAGTTTATTATAAGGTATTATACGGCAATTTGTCAAGTAAACAATTTTTTAGTTTATCACAATGAGTATTCACTGTCAACTATTATTTTATCATAATTCTGTTATCTTTATGGATTATTTAACTGCATTAATGTGTTACAATATATTATACAAACTTCACACATTTTTCACATATCCGGTATATTATTAAATAGGTATGAATATTTAGAAAAGGAAGTGAACTGACATGCAAAAGTTATTAATTGTTGATGACGAAATAAACATCCGGAAAGTAATAAAAGAATACGGGGAATTTAACGGGTATCAAGTGGACGAGTCAGCAGACGGTATGGATGCCGTTTCGCTCTGCAAAAAAAACGATTACGATTTGATTATAATGGATATCATGATGCCCCGGCTGGATGGTTTTTCAGCCTGTAAAGAAATCCGGAAGACAAAATCAACACCTATCATTATGCTTTCTGCCAGAGGAGAAGAATATGACAAGCTTTTTGGTTTTGAACTTGGGATTGATGATTATATGGTTAAACCCTTTAGCCCGAAAGAACT
>JAENWH010000296.1 GCA_016650135.1 Peptostreptococcaceae bacterium | reverse complement strand
TATAAACCAGTGTTAATCCCCTTAGCAAAGTCATTGTACCTAATGTGGCTATAAAGGGTTGAAGTCTTCCTTTCGTTATTAACAACCCGTTAACAAGGCCAATGCCAAGCCCAAGCATCAGTGTTATTAATACAACTAAAACGGTATCCATGCCTGTTGAAATTAATGTTGCTGCAATTGCTCCACATATGGCTACTACAGATCCTACAGACAAGTCTATTCCTCCAATTAATATAGCAAAAGTCATACCTGTTGCAATCACAGCATTTATTGAAGTTTGCCTTAAAACTATTATGATATTTGACCATGTCCAAAAGCGGTCATTAAGCATAGACATTACAAGACATAACAGTAATAATACAATCAAGGGTTTATTCTTTGAAAGAATTTCTTTTATGGATGTTTTGTTAAATGATATTTTCATATTTCGTCCACTTCTTTCCCTACCGCCAGTCTCATAATGTTTTCCTGGCTGGCATCTTCCATCGATATAATATCCATAACCTTACCTTCATGCATAACCATTACACGATCACTCATCCCAATTATTTCTGGTATTTCAGAGGAAATCATTATGATACTCATCCCCTCAAGTTTAAATTTATTTATCAATTCATAAATTTCTTTTTTTGCTCCCACATCAACTCCACGAGTAGGCTCATCCAGAATTAATACCCTTGGCTTTGTATTCAGATTTTTGGCAATGGAAACCTTTTGCTGATTCCCACCACTTAGAAATCTTAACAGTTGTTTTGTTCCGTTTGTTTTAACAGACATGTTTTCAATATAGCTTTGTGCCGAAGCTTCTTCTTGAGCAAAATGGATGTTCCCCAACTTGCCGCTGAATTGTTTCAGAGAGGCTAAAGTGATATTTTCTCTGACATCAAGCCCTAAAACAATCCCATTGGCCTTTCTATCCTCAGATGCGTAAGCAATACCTAAACTCAATGCATCCGTGGAGTTATGAATAATTGCTTTTTTACCATTCAGTAAAATTTCCCCCTTATCCATTTTATAAATCCCATAGATTGTACGAGCAATCTCTGTTCTACCAGCACCCATAAGCCCTGATACGCCAAGTATTTCTCCTTCTCTTAAGCCAAATGACACATCACTTACAAATTTATTTGATATTCCCTTCACCTCAAGAACCAATTCGCCCGGGTTACATAAAACCCTTGGATACTGTTCGCTTAGTTTTCTACCAACCATCATTTCGATAATTTTTTCTTCATCTACCTCATTGATATTTTTTTCTGCAATGAGCTGTCCATCTCTCAAAATTGTCACATCATCACAAATTTCGAATATTTCGTTTAGCCTGTGTGATATATAAACTACACTATGCCCCTTACGTTTAAGGTCTCTGACAACTTCAAAAAGTCTCTCGGTTTCCGAAACAGTCAGCGCACCTGTTGGCTCATCCATGATTATAATCTTTGCATCCAAGGATAGCGCTTTTGCAATTTCAACAAGTTGCTGCTTTCCAACACTAATATTTTTAATCAGTTCTCTTGGGTTTTCCTTAATTCCTAATATGTCCAGCCATCCTTTGGCGTCAGCATAAAGCTTCTTCCAATCAATATTTTTTGCCTTTTTCAAAGGTTCTCTGCCGAGAAATATGTTTTCAGCAATTGACAAATGCTGTATTAAATTCAATTCTTGATGAATGATGGCAATCCCATGATTTTGAGATTCCTTTGTATTGTTGAAATTTACCAGGCTTCCTTCTAAATATATTTCTCCTAAAGTTTTAATATACACGCCAGTTAATATTTTCATCAAAGTGGATTTGCCCGCACCGTTTTCTCCCAAAAGCGCCATAATCTTGCCCTTATATATATTAAAATCAACTTTATCCAACACCACAATTCCCGAAAAATCTTTTGATATGTTTTTCATTGTTACTAATGCTTCAGACAAAATACCACCTCCAATCCTTCTTCATGCGTTTTTTAAAAGCTAACCCCAGATACCAGAATAATATTCGCATAAGGCGTAAATTCGCCAGTTCTTATTACTGCTTTACAATCTGTCAATTTTTCTTTAAATAATTTATGAGGCACATAATTCACTTGTATTTTAATATCGTTTTGCACTTCAATCTGACTAAGTTCCTTCAGTATTTCTTCATGAAGAAACGGGCTGGTTTCAATTATTTCCTCTGCCAGAATAACCATTTCTATTATTTCCTCTGCTAACACTGTTTTAAAAACAGGCAGAAATCCCGGCAAATTTTTAGTAATAGCCAAGTCTATTCTTTGCACTTCTAATGGAATGGGCAAGCCTGCATCTCCAATGGCGATTTGATCTTTATGACCCAATTTTGAGAGTACATACAATATTTCAGAATTCAACAAAGTGCCTGTTTTCATTACTTTTCCTCCTCACGGTTATATCTGGAGACGATCCAGCTATCAAAATGATCGACTTCTGCTTTTAATGGCAATGAGGTTTGTGCTCCTTCTTTAGTTACAGTCATCGCTCCAACCTTCATAGCAAATTGAATAGCTTCATCCATAGTTTTTCCATCATTCAGGCATACTGCTAGGGCACCATTAAATCCATCACCCGCTGCTGTAGTGTCAATCGCTTTTACCTTATATGCTTCGTAATGCTTCTGCCAGTTTCTTTTGATGTGCATGCACCCATTATGTCCTAAGGTGACGATTATTTCTTTTACACCTTTATCAATCAGGAGCTTCCCTGCCGCTTCAACCTGTTCAAGCGTAACCGTTTCATGACCGGTTAAAAATTCCAGTTCTGTTTCATTAGGGGTCAGGATATCCACATAATCATATATTTCTCCATCCATCTTTGCTGCTGGTGCCGGGTTCAAAATTGTAATGCTGCCTGCCTGTTTCCCAATCATAAGAGCAGCTTTCACTGAATCGACAGGTATTTCAAGTTGCAGTAATATAACTTTGCTTTCTTTAACAATTTGGCTTAACCCTTCTATATCCTTTGTGTTTAATTCATAATTGGCACCAGGTGCAACCGTTATAGCGTTGTCCCCCGAATCTTCAACAATAATGGAGGCAATCCCCGTAGATATTCCCGCCTTTGTCAAAACAGAATCCACCTTCACTCCATCAGATGCTAAAGAAGTTTTAAGAATATTTCCCATGGAATCATCTCCAATGCATCCAATCATTCGTACATCCGCTCCAAGTTTGGCAGCAGCGTCCGCCTGGTTTCCGCCTTTTCCTCCGGGGACTTGCTTAAAGTTTTTCCCCATTACCGTTTCACCGGGTCTTGGAATCTTTTCGGTATTAACAACTAAATCCATATTTAAACTGCCAATAACTGTAATCATAAAATTTCTCCTTTTATGAGGATTTTCTGATAATCAGTTCCGTCTCCAGAATGATTTTTTTAACATCCATATTTCCTTTTTCACTATTATCACT
>JAENWH010000141.1 GCA_016650135.1 Peptostreptococcaceae bacterium | reverse complement strand
TTTGTCTATATGCTCGTCCATCTCCCTAGTATACCACATTCTCTTTTCGCCCCAAGGGGCGGGGAATTACACCCCCCTAGATTAAAAATCGAGATGTATAGGTTTGCAAAATATAATCCCCATTAACTCCAATCGTAACCATGTGTTACATCTTTCTCTGTAATCGGTCCTGTAATAATAAATTATTCGAGAAGTCTTCGGAAAACAAGTCTGCGTCTTCGAGATTTCTGCCTGTTAAATCTAAAAGTAAACTCTTCTAAGTATGCTTGCAGATGGTCATGATCTATTGAGCCTTGGTGCGTACCTAGTATCCAACGTTTTAACATGCATAAAAATTTCCCTTATGCATAATTATACCACGACTGGTAGAAACTTGGGAGATGCTTTTTCCATCTCCCAAGTCAAGTTGTGTAATACGCATCATTCTTCAAGCTTTCGTAACCAGACCCTCATCTCACCTGGTGTACGGTTGTCCCAAGCATAATAGGGAATCCAAGTTAAGGAAACTAATTCTTTAGCAGAGTCTGTATATGGTCTATATAAGCTCTTTTGTGTCCAACCAGCTGGCGAAATTTTTTTTCCTTCACATGTTAATGTTAGTACACCATCCAATAGATTCTCTTCATAAGTTTCCGTGAACTTAGCCGAAGTCGGAAGTTCTACGAGATGTAGATCTCCGCCATTGTCCACTTGTTCAAGACAATAGACCAGCGGTCCACGCATTACAGCAACCTTGCCTATATCTTCTCGAACCTTTGGATTTGCTTCGATTATTCGTGGAACAACATCAAGGATACAGGTGATTTCATCTCCATCCTGCCATACCCGTTCTAATTTGGCGTATCCATCCTTATAGGTGATGCTCTCAACAGGATTTCCGTTTATTAAAACAGTCATTGTTTCTGAAAACGATGGCTTTCGGATATAGTACGTAAACGCAATCGGTGCCTGTGTATATAGAGAAATATGAATAATTCCTTCCCAAGGATAGTTTCCTGTGATATGGACCGATACTTGTTCCTTATTAAATATGACCTCAGCTTGACTGGAAATGAAAAGATGCGTATATAGTGAAAGATCCTGTACCGTATGGATATAAGTCCCGACAGATGCAATGAGTCTAGCCAGATTTGGGGGACAACAGGCACACCCAAACCATTTTTGTCTAACAACTTTTACATGACGATATGATTCAACTTTTTCGCATAGCTCTGGAACTACTTCTAGAGGATTAACGTAGAAAAATGATTTACCATCCAATGCTGTTCCTGCCAAGACCGTATTATAGAGTTCCAATTCTAATACATCGGCAAAATAGCTGTTAGGATGCCCTTTCAGCATACGTTGAGCAAAAAATACCATTGCGACTGATGCGCAACTTTCGCCATATATCAAGTCATTTGGCAAATCATAATCACAGGAAAAAGATTCTCCATAGGCAGATTGTCCGATTGCTCCTGTAATATACATTTGTTTTTCAACGACATTGTTCCATAATTCCAAGCATACTGCATCCAATTCTCTATCATTTAGGAGCCGTGCTACATCAGCCATTCCAGAATAAAGATATAAGGCACGAACGGCATGACCTTCAGCTATATGTTGTTCTCGGATTGGTATACCTGCCTGATAATATTGGTATTGGAAAGCACTATTTTCCCATTTGAAAGTATTGGCATTCCGTGAGGTTTCTTGCTCAAAAAACAAGGGGGCTGTGCCTCGTTCATTGACAAAATATTCAGCCATTTTTAAGTATTCGGATTGTTTTGTCTCTTCATATAATCTTACGAGTGCCATTTCCAAAATTGGATGTCCAGGGTATCCATGAATCTTTCCTTCTTGAGGCCCAATATGGTGGTTTATACAATCAGCACAGTGTGAGGCAATGTTCAGAAACGTGTCTTTTCCTGTTGTTTGGTGATAGGCTACAGCTGCTTCAATCAGATGCCCAAAACAATACAGTTCATGATTGTCCTTGAGATTTGTAAAACGTTTTTCCATTCCAGTAATGGTGTAGTATGTGTTGATGTATCCATCTGAAAATTGTGCCCCTTTGATAAGTTCTATTGCTTCATCTGCCATAGTTTCGAGGTTCTCGTCGGGATGCCAGCAAAGAGAATATGCAACAGCCTCAATCCATTTGTAAAGATCGCTGTCTTGAAAAACATGGCCGTAATGAGTTTCACTAGGTTGTAGGCTTTCACAACCTTTTTCCTTGACTTTTGTAGCAATTCTGAAGTTCTCAATACAATGACTAGAAGGGGCATCTTTGACTTTGTCATGCAAGGCACTCCACTGGTAAGGAATCATGTTCTTACGAACATTTTCCAATGCGCCTTTCCAGAACAAATCTTTTACTTGTATATTATGCAAAGAAATAACCTGTATATTTTCACTCTGATTCATAAAATTTCCTCCTTAATAATCTTTTCTATAAAAGTAATAACTTCTACTAAAGCGACTTGTGGTTTTTCACCCTGATTCATAAAATTTCCCCCTTAATAATCTTTTCTATAAAAGTAATAACTTCTACTAAAGCGACTTGTGGTTTTTCCCCCTGACTCATTGAATTTCCTCCTTAATTTTTCAATCCCGTAAGGGCAATACCCTTTACGAAAGCATCTTGTGCAAACAAAAAAGCTATAAGAACTGGCAGGATTGAAATGGAAGAAGCCGCCATCAATACTGGCCAATTAGTGGCATACATCCCTTTCATTGTTGCAAGCCCCAATGGAAGTGTATATTTTAATGAATTAGTGATGTATATAAGTGGTGTGAAATAATCATTCCAAATTCCCATGAAGCAAAAAATACCCAATGTAGCTAAAGCAGAACCAGCCAAAGGCAAAAGGATTCGAAAGAAAATCATAAAGGGGTTGCATCCATCAATTCTTGCTGCATCATCAAGTGATGAAGGAAGGGTCGAAAAAAATTGCCTCATGAGAAAGGTGCCAAAAGCCGAAACCATAGGGGGAATCATCAATGAGAAATGGGTATTTACCAGACCGATTTTCATCATTGTAATAAAATTTGTTATGACCGTGACCTGTACAGGTACCATCATGGTACAGAGATAGATAAGAAATAATTTATCACGACCCTTGAAATGTAATCTTGCAAATACATACCCAGCCATTGATGAAGTTAAGAGTTGGAAAAAAACTACCCATGCACTAACCTTAATACTATTCAGCATATAGAGAAAATAGTTGAATCGATCTGAAATTCGTAAGTAGTTTTGCCAAACCAATGTCTTTCCAAAAACTTCAGGAGGAAAGATGAAAGCTTCTGCTTCTGTCTTGAACGATGTGGAAAGCATCCAGAGAAATGGGAGCAACATACATATTGCTCCAAAAAGCAGAAAGAAATGAATAAAAATCTTTTTTGTGGTACGAGTGGTTTTCATAGTATTTTTTCCTTCAAAAAATTTCTCTGCTTTTCTTTTCAAAATGCAAATTAAACATGGTTATAATCATGATAATAATGAACAATAGATATGCTATTGCGGAGGCATAGCCCATCTTGAAGTAGGAAAAAGCATTTTGATACAAATAATGGACTAATACTGAAGAAGATCGTGCTGGTCCACCCTTTGTCATCAATACAACTATGTCAAATACTTGGAAAGAACTGATAATAGATATTATGAATACGAAGAAAGTGGTGGGGGAGAGAAGTGGTAAAGTGATATATTTGAATTTTTGCCACCGAGTGACACCATCCAAGTCTGCTGCTTCATAATATACATTGGAGATGCTTTGTAGGCCTGCTAAAAAAAGCAACATGTTGTATCCTATGCTCTTCCATATGCTTACCAACACTATCGACAGAAGCGATAACTTGCTTGAGGTAAGCCATTTTATGGGTCCTAACTGAAAAAATGATAGTAAATAATTAAAAAGTCCAAAATCATCATTATAGAGCCATTGCCAAATGACAGATATAACAACCCACGAGGTAATCGATGGTATAAAATAGGCCCCCCTATAGAACCGTTTTCCCCCTACGTTTGTATCAAGGAGTACTGCTAGGTAAAGAGAAATCACCATTGATGCGGGAACAGTTAGAATAGTAAACACTAAAGTATTGCTTAAGCATTCCATAGCAATCGGATCCTTGAACATATCAACATAATTTTTCAGCCCAATAAACTTCATTGGAGTAATCATGTCGTATTTGTTGAGACTTAATACCAGTGTCCATACTAATGGAAAGAGCATGAAAACAATGAACAAAAGCAAATTCGGCATAATCATTGCCCATGCATAAGGGGTGTCTTTGTATTTGATTTTTCTTGTCATAACATTCTTCCTATTAATAGAGATGAGGAGAGCAAGTTCCTGTGTTTTTCTCCCCTCATACTATTTTATACGTGTGTATTATTATTCTAAAGATTCTGCTATGGCTTCATTAGATCGATTTTGCAAACGTGCCAAAATGATATCAATCGGCTCGTTTTCCTTAAAATATTTGTCTGTTTCTTCCTTAAGTATATCAGACAACCTGGATGTCTTTTGCATTGCTGCAGGATTAACCTTTGCATCACGCAAATAGCTACCCATTTGCTTATAATATGGTCCTAACCGTTGTTCATCGTACCAACCGTCGATGCCATCTTCTCCATCAGCCCAAAGAGAATAGTGATTGGGTAGCCAAAGTCCTTCTTGAGATAGCTTGCCCTGATAATCCATACCCGAAAGGAAAGTAACGAATTTCCATGCTTCCTCAGGATGATTTGTTGTAGCGGAGATAGCATGGAGGTGTGCTGTTCCTGTAGTCAATACATTACCATAAGAAGGGAGCGGAGCTATTCCGACATTGAAGTCCGTAGTTGTAAGTTGTTGCAATGACCAGGATCCGTCGACTAGCATAGCTACTCTGCCAGTCATCAGCATTTGTTGGGCATTCATTCCAGCGCCATCAAGTGTTGCTGCTGAAGGTGCTGATCCATCTTTGACTCTAATAGCCTTGATTGTTTCCAATACTTTTCTTGTTTCTGGAGAATCTATGGTTGATTTCGTGTAATCATCAGAGAAAGGTTTTGCACCTCCTGATAGCAACTGTGCATACAAAGTATCTTGAACTGTTTCCATACCATAGACACCAAAGACACCGTCGCCAGTCAATTTCTTAGCAGTTTCTCTGAATTGGTCAATTGTCCAGCTATGATTTGGGTCGGAAGAAGGGTAGGGAATTCCTTTTTTATCAAAAATGTCCTTGTTATAAAAAACAATGGGTGAAACAGTGCAAGAAGAAATACCGTAAACGTGACCATCAATTTGCATAATGGTTCTTGATGATGTTATGAAATCATCTAAGGGAAAGTTTTCTAAAAATCGATTTGTGATATCTAACAGGACACCTTTTCCTGCAAAAATACGATAGTCCCTAGCATTAATGAAAAATACATCAGGAGCACTTCCTCCTGCAATTGATGAAAGTAATTTTGCTTTATAATCATCGCCACTTACTGACGGTGTATATTGTATCTTTATGTTTGGATTTTGAGCTTCGAAAGTAGCAATACCTTCCTTGACGGCTTGCGTTTCTAATGGGCTTTGTGCCCATCCCATAAAACTTAATGTTACCGTTTTGCTATTATTAGTAACCTCTTTATTTCCGGTTGCCATGAGTCCCATCAAGCATACAGCCATTATGAGTATGCTGCTAATTACCTTTTTCATTTCAAATCCTCCTGTTGTGAAATAAATACTTTTGCGTTTACGTTAACGCATTATTATAA
>JAENWH010000192.1 GCA_016650135.1 Peptostreptococcaceae bacterium | reverse complement strand
GCAAAGAGTAGGGGTGAGGAATAGTAATTCCCTTTAGCGATATTGATTGGCATTGCAGAGGTGTGTGTTTTGTTTTGGATACTAATAGAAGCAGGCAAAGTTAAGGCTAGATAAACCAGAACACCAATGATGACCAAAGAGACAAGAATTTGTAGTCCCGTCTTCCATTTACCAGTAAGGAACTGACTGAATGTTGTGATAGTCACATGAGTCTTAGTCATAGACGCAGTACTCCCACCTAACATGGTAATCCAGATAAAAAGTAGAATAACAAATTCCTGAACCCAAACGATGGAATTGTTAAATACATAACGCATCACAACCTCTGTGACCATAACCACTACCATTGCAATAATCATGAATCCAGCAATTAGAATTTCTATTCGCATGATTTTTTCCAACATCCGTTTGATAAACTTCATTTTATACTCCCCCGTCAATTTTCATTGAAACCTTAGACTTTTGGTATGACGACGCACTCTACATTGAAAGAACGTGCAATATACTCTATGTCCTTGGCATGGTGTCCGATGCCCAAGGCAAAGTGATGGGTAGGCCCTTCAGCCATCCATCTCCGCAAGAACTGCTTAAGGCTTGGTTCGAAAACACCATGGGTATTTGTATTTCCTGTAGGTGGAATAGCCCCCGCAACAGATTCCCCTTCAGCAACAACAAATTTGAGATTCCCATCGTAATTAAGGGTAATTGCAAGCATTGTTATGGGCCCTTCTTTAATCTTGAACTCTACACCGGCACCTTTTCCAGGTTTACCATGGTATTTGCTTAGTGACCGTAATACCGGCTTCCCTTCTGCAATATTAATATGATGGGGTCCGTCATGGCCAACAAGGATTGAGTCTTCAGCGAAATCCATCGGGTGGAATTCAGCAAAGCTACCTCCTATATCCAGACGATCAAGAATAAGCATGGCCATAAGTGTTTTCAGATCATATTCACCACACATGGGGAAACCTGCTGAGGTTAACAGGGAGTTGCCGACAATAAAGTTTGTAACCATCTTTCGCATTTCCGACTCTTCTTCCGCCTCATAGTAATATGCAAGACCTGTCAGATTATGTTCATCAATCATTGATTCAAGAGAGACAGCCACTTTAGCAGCAAGCTGAAGATCGTCTTCTTGCAACATAAAAGTTATATTGTCAGAAGTTGGATCGGGTGTATCAAAGAAGGAACGAATGCGAGTTTTCATCTTATCAATTACGTCTGTTCCGACATGTTTATAATGCTTCATTACATCATCTGGTTCCACCAGAACCACATGGCACCCGAAAGTTTTGGTAATTAAGGCAGGGTCTACATGCATGTCATACATCGTCCCAAGTACATGGCCCATCAAACCGATACGAGCGACTTTGAGGTCATGGATAACATGTGCAACTCGGCACCATGAAGCAATCTCTTCATCAGCTTCAACATCGCCTTCAAGTGTTCCAATTATTACATTCGGTACTGGCTTGCCCATACGTACAGCTACAGAACAAAACTCTGGAACGCTACAAATATCATCATTACATAATTGGATAAACGTAGTTCCGTTGATATAATCCATAGCTTTCAATGGCTGCATTGAAACCAAAACAATGGGAATAGACAGAGATTGAACAAGCGGGGCAAAAGTCTCGGAGGTTGCATATGTTAGCATATCAATAAATAGTATATCCAAATTTGAACTCTGGATTTCTAAAAGCGCAGCATATGCCTTTTCTGAATTATCAATGATTCCAAAGTCAAATATTTTAACATTCTGAGATGATAATTTCTCACGAAAAATACGTTGTTTGTCATACATAATATCAAGCAAACCATCAAATTGATTCCAATACGTAGCATGGCCAACCCCCAAAAGTCCCACATTTGCTGTAAGTTTTTTTCTTCGTTCTATCCGCATCAATGTCCTCCGAAATTTCTTTATGAAGCTCTGTTAATACTTCATAACTACTTATTCAAGTATCACTGCCAATATTACATATGTCAAACAATACTAGTACAATTGTTTTGTATTTCTTTTGCATATATATTAATTTAAATACAATTAATATATATATTTGTATTTTTTACTTAGTAATTGTTTTCTTTAAACTTATGCTTGCCATTTGCCTAAGAGTTGTGTCATGATAGTAAAATGATTGAAATTAGTCAAAGACAACTAACATTGCTCAAACGGATTACAGGGAAAATCTATTGCACTATCAGTGAACTGGCTGAGCAATTCAAGGTAAGTCGAGAAACAATTCGAAAAGAATTACTCGAATTGGAAAAATTTGGACTTATTGAACGCAAGCTTGGCAAGATTTACTACATTGACACAGAAGAAAATGCAACCCTCCTGGAATCCTCTGGAGTCCTCTCTAAAAATCAAAGGAGACATCGGATTCTCCAGTTGCTAGAAAAAGACAATGAAATTCGTATCTCTACACTTGCTCACAAACTTCGTGTTTCGACAATTACAGTACGTAGCGATATTTCAGCTTTGGAACTCGAAGGGTCAGTCATCCGAAAGCATGGGTCTGTAGCACTATTTGAATCGTCATTATCCCTTGAGCCAAAGAACGGCAATAATGAATTTCCTACCCGTATTAAGATTTTAGGGCGGCATACAATCATGCACATAACCCCTGGAGAAACCATATTCCTTGATTCTGGGGAGGTTTCCCAATATGTGGCGGCATCAGTTCCCCCATATTCCAATATACCAATCGTTACAAATAGTCTTGTGACCCTTGATATCCTTCGTTTGAGGAAGTATGCATACCAAATTAATGTTACTGGTACTTTAGTCTCTACCACATCTGATAGAATAGGAATGCAATCAGATAAGGTATCTAATGCATCCCTTCCGACCATTGATAAGGCATTTATTTGTTGTAGCTCTTTTGCCAATAACACATTTTTCTTGCATGATGACGAAGACATCATGATAATTGATTCTATTTGTAGCAATGCAAAAAAAATATATATAATCTTAGATTCAAAATTTCTCGATGTTCAGACAAAAAAACCATTTAGGCATCGTCAATTTATCTCAAAAATACAGGAAATACTTATTGATGATGGCATTAGCAGTTCACGTGCTAGTGTTTTATTCTCTCGTCAAGACCCATTGGTGATTTGTGGATACGACTTTACCTATCGAAATGTAAACAAAAACCAATATCGTATTGGTTTCTTAATTAACAATCGAAGAAATTATTTTATCCAAGCGGTCCAGAATAGCCTACTTGAGGCCACTTCTCTTAGTCATTCAGCATCGTTGGTTACGCGAGAATGTGATGGTGATTATAATTCTACAATCAATAATCTTAATATTCTGCTTGAGGAACATGTTGACCTTATAATCGATTATAGCCTATGCATGGAATCTCTTATGTATGTGGGTGAACGTTGCTTATCAAGTAAGATTCGGCTTATTTCTGTTGACTATATGGCCCCTGGAGCAATCTATTTTGGAGCAGACAATGCATTAGCTGGAAAAATTGCAGGAGACAAAGCTGCAGAATATATTAAATCGCATTGGCAAGGTAAATTACAACACTTATTAGTTTTAGGAAAATATGGTAACGAACCGATTACAAAGTTACGAATCTTCAACGCATTAGAGCAATTAGGACTTCAAGTCAAGATTGATGAAACAACCATAGATACAATCGAATGGGGAATTCCTGATGATAGTCCAACACAAAGACTAGTGCGCTTGCTTAAAGAAATCCCTCAAGAAGAAAATATGCTGATTATGGCATTCAATCTACAATATCTTTTAGCTGGTTATGATTTAATTTTACAGCATAGGAATAGTAAAAATACAATTATCGTTGGACAAAACTATACAAAACAAATTGAGGAATTGATGAAAATTGGAGAATCACCGATCATTGGTTGCGTTCACTATAATCCTGAGACATATGGGGAGCAAATCATCAACTTGGCATTAAGGATGCTGGACAATGAGGAAGTAAATCCTCGAAACTTTACACAACTTAAATGGATGGAAAAGTAAGTTTTTCCGACACTTCACTAGCATGTGCACTCCTAGGAGCCATAGAGGAATCCCTTTTTGCCAATTTTGATACCCTTTTTATGCGAAATCTTAAAATATATGAGAAGCCTATGATGCCAAAGAATTCCTAAGGAAAAACCTCCAAAAGTACTGTGCATTATATGTGGGCTTTCAAATGCAACGTATGTTCGACCAGATGGTGTGTGCTGTGCCAATTACTGCATTGAAGAACTGACTCCCCCCTACCAAATAATCGTCCCCGGATTCATGATCATAGCAGGGTCAAGTGCTTTCTTCACTGCTTCAAAGAGCCTGTATTCTGATAATTGTCCATATCCAAATTATCGTTACGCTGGTATCTATCCCAATCCTCCCAGATGAGGATTTTTGTCGTCCTATTGCTCTTCCTTCTCTAAATACCGGTTCAGCTCTTGGATATAAGCCTTCTCAGAAGCTCCCTCACACACAATAATTATGTTTTTATTTTGTACATACATCAATGAACCCTCCAGATTAAATATATGGATGTGGGATCCCAGAAAAGTTCCCATCCAGATACTGTTTCCTGAAATTGGTCACATTCCTAATCTC
>JAENWH010000427.1 GCA_016650135.1 Peptostreptococcaceae bacterium | reverse complement strand
GCCAGTCAAAATCATTTCTGAGGCAGAAACAATCATAGAAAAATCCCTGGTTCATCTGGAGACAGTGCATTCTCCCCGAACGATGGCTTTCGCAATCAAAGGCTTATATTACCAACAGATTGCCAAACAGTCTGCACAAAAGACAGAATTGATCACAACATTTGCCAATCGGCTGGTTCAGCTTTATAAAAACGAATCAAGCCTAAAATGGGAATGGTTTGAGGGATATCTCACCTATGCCAACAGCACATTGCCCGAAGCCATGTTATATGCCTGGCTATTGACCGGTGAAGAAATTTATAAAAAAATCGCACTTTCTTCGTTAATATTTCTGTTATCGAAAACTTTTAATAAAAACGGAATAGAAGTAATTTCAAACAAAAAGTGGCTAAAAAGAGGACAGAAAGCCGGAAAATATGGAGAACAGCCCATTGATGTGGCATACACCATCATGACATTAAGTAAATTCTACGATGTTTTCAAGGACGAAGAATACCTCAGGAAGATGAATACCGCATTCAATTGGTTTTTAGGTAGCAACCGATTACATCAAATTATTTATAATCCAAGTACCGGAGGTTGTTACGACGGCCTCGAAGAAACCCATGTAAACCTCAACCAGGGCGCAGAGTCAACGGTAAGTTACCTGATGGCACGATTGACCATCGAAAAGTATACAAATACAAAAAGCCCCACCAAAGCTAAAACCAAAAAACACATCAGGAGGCAAAAAGAACAAAGGAAACCTGTTTTTTCTACCGATTACAAAAAGGAAACAGATCAGCCTTTTTCCGTTTCATTACCACTACATTTTGATTAGTCCGCAGATAAGCCAGAAGGATGAAATATGGGAATTATATAATTTATTTCAAAAATTGTATAACACTTTGTTTTCATCCTCATTTTATCTTGCAAATCAGTTTTGATGTAGAAAATAATGTTTTCATCATACGGGAAAAGCTTCAATGGCAGTGTGGCTGGTAAAAGGAATATCTGAAAAGAAAATATACTTGTAGCGCGAACGTGACAAGATCAGTGTGAAAAACCAAACTTTAACGCGTTTGCCCAATCCGTTGCGCATGTTGTACTGACCGAAATCAACATGGCCCTGTTGTCCATATGGAAGTTCTTCAACGGCATTGTACTGGCGAATGGAGTTTGTCCGGGGCAGGTGGTGCTTTTGCCTGACCCACATCACAAAGTTGTAAACAGTTTTGGCAGTTACTTCCGGAAAATGTTCCATTAGCCAATCGTGCATTTGTGCTGCCGGTGTTTCCTGATATCTTTCCAGTTTGCTTTTTACGAACTCCTCATAAGGAGCCAATCCTTTTTCTCTTTGGTTTTGAGAGTTAAGAAACTCTTCGTACTGGATATCATCCATCGAAAGGTAGAACTTAACTGTGCGCCGGTCGATGACCAACTCCCGGCTGATTTTTGAATTTGAGAACCCTTCACGGTTCAATTTGTGAATTTCATGGTACATGATCAACTTGTTTAAATATGCGTTCATAAAAGCCGGTTTTTAGTGTCCCTGCAAAGTTGACTTTCTTTCCCTTTGGGCATGCCAATGGGAAAGAAAACTGTACATCATTGTTACCAAAAACTGATCATCCTTTATTTACCAAAAACTGTACATTGTTATTTACCGATTACAGCTACGCTTTCACTCTTGCCCGAACCTGCCCCACCAACGACAAAATACCCCGAAAAGGGTTGGTCAATTTCAATTCTCCTTTGTCTGTCTGGAAAACTATTGTGTTTTCATTTTTCTGAATATTGCTTTTTTTGTTTAGCTCCGGATTGTCTTTTTCCTTCACGTTTTTACCTTTTTTTTTGCGATAAAAAGACACCAAAATAGCCCCCATTAAAACAACATTAACCCCAATACCAATGGGTTTTGCATTTGCGATAAATAAGTCTGATTTAGAAGCACCTGAAAAGGGCATCAGATGCAAGAAAACAAATAGAGTTAATCCAAGAAAACAAACATTGTAAATCGTTAAAATCACGAATGCTTTAAAAATTAATTTGATAACACTAAACATAGTTATAACTCTCCGGATTGTGAAATTCCTCTGCCAATACCTTTAACAACATTTATCCCCTGTTTAACTAAGTTTGGACTTAGTTTCTGAGCCACATCCAAAGCGTTTAAACAAAGACAGAGTCATTATTGGTGTAAAGAGCGATAGTGCTGGTACCTGATGAACCGCTGTATACGAGAACCGTACCGTCGAGTAGGT
>JAENWH010000186.1 GCA_016650135.1 Peptostreptococcaceae bacterium | reverse complement strand
GTAATTACAGTTCTGGGCGAAATACCGGCATCAGAAATGGGTATAACACTCACGCATGAACATGTTCTGGTCGATTTTGCGATGATCGATTCATTAAGTGCGAACCGTTACAATAAAGATTCTGTAATCATGAAGGTTTTACCCTATTTTGAAGAGTTAAAGCCGTTCAAAATTGCAACTTTTGTCGATTGCACGCCGGAATTTATGGGTCGTGATCCGCAGCTACTGGCTGAATTATCGCGAAAAACAGGAATTAACATTTTCACCAATACAGGATGGTATGCTGCCGATAACGAAAGACATCTGCCAAAAGAGATCAAAGATATGAGCACAGAACAGATCGCCGCTGTCTGGATTGACGAGGCCAAAAACGGGATTGGAAACACAGGGATCAAACCGGGCTTTACAAAAATAGGGATAAACAATATTGAATTGTCCGAAACCGATAAAAAACTGGTTGCAGCGGCGTGTCTTACTCACCTGAAAACGGGTCTTACAATTATGTTGCATACAGGACTCGCGGATGCAGCAATGGCACAACTGACAATTCTTAAAAAGTATGGTGTCGATCCTTCGGCATTTATCTGGACGCATGCCATGGTAGAAACCTCCAATAAAAAACTCCTTACCATCGCACAAATGGGGGTATGGGTTTCTTTCGATGGTATTCAAAATGATTTGACATCTCAGCTCAGGATTTCCGGTTTATTGCAATTCATGAAATCAACGCGTCAACTCAACCATGTATTGCTCTCTCACGACGCTGGTTGGTATCAGCCCGGTAAACCCTCGGGAGGAGATTTCCGACCCTATACGACCCTTTTCAATACGCTGATTCCGTATATCAATGCATGAAGGATTTACAAAAGAAGAGGTTGACCAGATGATTATAAAAAACCCTGCCGAAGCTTTTGGAGTAAGGGTAAGAAAGATTGCAAAATAGGTGGAGAATGGCTTTGCCAACAAGCATTTTAATAAATAATTTTCAATGAATATTAAAATAAGTATAGTTGCCTTTAATTGTTTTATTTTCAGCCTGTTTGTTTTGGAAAGCTGTAATAATGATCTACAAGGTAATATCCGGATAATAAATCATCAACCAAAAATTGAACCCGATTATTCTGATGTTACCATTCCTCCTAATATCGCACCCATGAATTTCATCATCAAAGAACCAGGGAATGAGTACCAGGTAATCCTTAAATCGGGGTTGAGCAATAAGCAAATTTCCCTGAGAAGCAAGGATGGCGTAATTCAGTTCCCTGAGAAATCGTGGAAAAAACTGGTTGGAGCGTCCAAAGGAGATAAAATCACCATTCAGATTTTATCTTCCATAAACAAGGATAGTTTAAATAAATATGAGCCAATTTCACTTACAGTGGCAAATGACCCGATTGATCCTTATATGGCATACCGTTTAATTTCCCCGGGATATTACAGTTGGTCGGATATCAAAATTGAACAACGCTCCCTGGAGAGTTTTGACAAGGAATCGGTGATTGAAAATCAAATTATTGACAAGAACTGTGCCAACTGCCACTCATTCAATCAGAATAATCCCGACAAGTTTTTAGTTCATATTCGTGGTTCAAAAGGAGGTACCTATTTTGTTGATAACGGCAAAATAACAAAAACAAACTTAAAGACCGATAAAATGACCAGCGGAGCTACTTACCCTTACTGGCATCCGGGAGGAAGGTTTGTTGCATTCTCATCTAACCAGGTAAGACAAAGTTTTTATGCTAACTATTCAAAAAGCATTGAAGTTTATGACCAGTCTTCTTCCCTGATACTATACGACATTCAGAAAAATGAGATAATTGGCGTACCAAAGAATGATACCATTGAAAGTTTACAAACTTTCCCCGCCTGGTCGCCTGATGGAAAAACCCTCTATTACTGCGAGGCATATCTTAAAGATTCCGTCTCACACTGGGAAATCAACGACATTAAAAAGATCCATTACAATCTGGTAAAGAAATCATTTAAAGAAACTGACGTTACTTTTGGAGAAACAGAAATAGTTGTAAATGCAAATGAAATACAGAAAAGTGTGTCTTTTCCAAGAATATCGCCGGATGGTAAGTTTTTGATATTCACAATGGCCGATTACGGTACTTTTCCTATCTGGCACAAGGAAGCAGATTTGTATATGCTTGACCTCGAAAACGGCAGAGTAAAAAAAATGGAACTGAACAGTAATGAAACTGATAGTTATCATTCATGGTCATCAAATAGCAAGTGGTTGGTTTTTAGCTCCAAAAGAATGGATGGGAGAAGTACAAGACCATTTATTACCTACATCAATTCATGGGATCAGATCGGGAAACCGTTTGTTTTACCTCAGAAAGATCCTGCTTACTATGACAATCTGGTTCTGTCATATAACATTCCGGAATTTATCAAAGGAAAGATTAAGATGAAACCCCGTGATTTTGAGGCAGCAACTAAATACACAACTATTCAGGCAAAATCGGGGAAATATGAAAATGCGGTACCAGGAAAAGCCAAACTTCCCAGGAATAATCAACCTGAAATACCAAATTCAATACATGAATGATTTGATTAAAATAAACAGATATGGCCAATAGAACAAAAATCACTGGAATCATTAATAACTATTCATTACTGTTTCTATTTTTTATATCTGTATTTGGATATTTTTTCTGGTTTGGAAATTATATTTTATTCTTCCAGGAGAATCAATCCTTATTCCTTTATTCAGGCCAATATATCCATGATTTTTTTATTAAACCAGGCGGTATTATTGTACTTTCAGGCAAATTTCTAACCCAGTTTTATAATAATGAATTTGCAGGTTCTGTAATACTGGCTACTGTCTTCACAACCCTGTTTTATTTATTTACAAGACTATTTAGAAACCAGAATTTTAGCCCATCCCTGAGTTTATTATTATCGTTGATCCCTTCATGTTTTCTGGTTTTAATGCAAACCCATTATTATCATTTCATGGAGGTGAATCTTGGTTACCTGTCTGTTTTGCTTTTTTTTATATTTTCCATTTATTTCAGTAAAAAAAATGCAGGCTTCGTTGTTCTTATTTTATTCCCGCTTTATTATTATCTGGCAGGGGCCTTTGCCTGGATTTTCGCCGGTACATATATTGTTTACTCTGTATTCTTTGAAAACAAAAAGTACAAATACAGATATTCCTTCCTGTTAATCCCGGTATCAGCTTTAATTGTTTTTATTTCTAAAAATCTGTTATTCCTTCAACCATACAATCTGTTACTTAGTTTTCCACTTCCAGCGATTAATGATTCAAAGTACAGGATTTTGTTTTACCTTCTATCCGGATATTTCGTTCTTATTCCACTGGTCAGTAAGTTGAAATTCACAAGCAAAAGTAAAACAGGCAAACCCCTGTTTATTAATACTTTTTCAGTTCTTGTTCTGCTGTTAACGGTTTATTCGCTTTACATATCTTACAACTTTCAAACATCAAGGGTGTTAAAAACTGAGAAATATGTATTTGAGCAGAAATGGAATGAAGCCATTCATTTTAATGATAAGAATGCATCGGAAAATTTAATCGGACAATATTTTTATAATGTGGCGCTTTCTGAAACAGACCAGCTTTGCGACAAGTTATTTTTTGGCAGGCAGGATTTCAATGTAGGTTCCCTTATTTTACCCTGGGGAAATGAACACCTGGGTATCGGATCTTATTTTTATTATGCAATCGGTTTGGTAAATGAAGCTCAACGATGGGCTTATGAAGATATGGTCGTAAATGGAGAACGACCCGAAAATCTGAAAATGCTGGTAAAAACTAACCTCATTGATCGTAACTACCTGATGGCAAAAAAATACATTGGTATTCTGAAAAAAACGTTGTATTACAAAGCCTGGGCAGTTGATTATGAAAAAATGGTTGAGGATACTACTTTAATTAACAATAATCCTGAATTAAAAGAAGAAAGAAAAAATATGCCCCAGGGCGATTTTTTCATCCAGGTTACTTCCGCACAAAATAACATCCCGCTTTTAATTCAATCAAATCCCAATAATAAAAGGGCATTCGAATATAAAATTGCATGGCTGATGCTTTCAAAAGATGTAGAAGGAGTGGTTAGTCAGATTAAAACCCTGAAAACATTGGGGTATTCGCGGATTCCACGCCACATGGAAGAGGCAGCCATGATTTATTACAATGGGAAAAAGGTATTACCTGACCTTGGAGGCTTAATAATAAGCAATGAAACATTTTCACGCTTCGATCAATATGTGGCAGCATATAAAAATAACCGGCAAAATATAGCATTGGCCAAAGAAAGAATGAGAAACCAGTTTGGCAATACATTTATGTTTTATTATCATTTTCAGTAACATTCATTTTCTTTCACTCTTAAGGTTCGATCCTTCCCGGATTTTGTCGTATCATTTTCATTCCGATGTCCGTGTAGCTATAGGACATTGTTCCCGCTTTGCGGGACTGTTCCATCGGATATGTCTGATAATGTTCGCATTACCTGGATCGATCCCGACGCTTCGGCGATTTTTTATATGTATTTAAATTTAGTGAATCAAATATCAATGCATTAATAATCATTTATGTATATCCGCAATTACCCCACTAATATATTCTATGCTTAAAGCTTGACCGTCCTGATGATGATGCCAGCAATAATCGGTCAAATATCCTTTCTCCAAAGTATCTTCTGTTGAATTTGTAACAGAACTCATCGAGATAGCCTTGC
>JAENWH010000319.1 GCA_016650135.1 Peptostreptococcaceae bacterium | reverse complement strand
TTCTATTACAAGAGTTGGTGCTATAAAACGAAGTAAAGTTTTGGCTAATTCTAAAGTCATATTATAAATTATTTTTATGTTAACGCACAAATATAAATTATTTTTTAATCACTCAGAACCTCAAAATAAAATTTAGCCCCATTTATCCGGTATTAGTTCAACATTCAGCACATATTACAAATCCGCTTCACTACGTTGCGCTACTTCGTAATACGATGCTTAATTGTTACCCACTGGCTTTTTTTCTTTCAGCTTTTCTAATCACCGTTGGCTTGAAAACTCTTTGTAACCGCAGGAACGAGGATTACAATGTGCTTGAAAATTGCAAGAATAATTCGTCGATTATTTGTATAATTCAAATATTGTGATTAAATTTGCATACTATAATTAGCGAAATGAACGATAGGAAATACAATATAAAAAATTCGGATAAAAAAGACCTTAAACTATTAAGTTTTTTTAGTGGTGCAATGGGTTTAGATATTGGGTTACATAAAGTTGGCTTTAAAACTCTGTTAGCTTGTGAGATTGATAAATCAAGTCGTGAAACTATTATTGCAAACAATCCTAAAATTGGACTTATTGGCGACATTAGAAATTATTCTACTGAAGAAATTTTAGATTATGCAGGGTTGGAAAATAGAGAAGAAGTTGATTTAATTGTTGGTGGACCACCTTGTCAATCTTTTAGTTCAGCAGGAAAAAGAATGGGATTAGCCGATGAAAGAGGAAATGTATTTCTAAAGTTTATTGAAGTAATTGAAAATATTAAGCCAAAATTCGCGGCAATTGAAAACGTAAGAGGTTTATTGTCTGCTACGTACTCAATTGATTTGAAAAAAGATGAAGAAATTTTCTTGCCTCCAGAGTTGAAAGAACTTAAAGGCGCGACAATGTATTATGTTTATAATAGATTACGAGCTTCTGGATACCAACTTTCTTTTAATTTATACAATTCCGCCAATTACGGAACACCACAAAGTAGAGAAAGAGTTATTATAGTCTGTTCAAGAGTTAACGATTCCGTACCATATTTGAAACCGACCCATTCCAAGGAAGGTAAATTTGGTTTAAAAAAGTGGAATGTATTAAAATCCGCTTTGAAAGGGTTGAATGGTAATAATAATGAGTTTATTAAATTTCCAGAAAAACGTTTGAAATATTATCGTCTGCTAAAAGCTGGTGAAAATTGGCGTAATTTGACTGAAGAGTTACAAAAAGAAGCACTTGGTAAATCTTACTATTTAGGTGGTGGTAAAACAGGTTTTTATAGAAGGCTTGCTTGGGACAAACCATCACCAACACTTGTTACTCATCCTGCAATGCCTGCAACCGATTTAGGACATCCAGAAGAGGATAGGCCATTGAGTGTATTAGAATATAAAAGAATACAAGAGTTTCCAGACAATTGGGAAATTAAAGGAAGTTTGATTAATAAATATAAACAAATTGGTAATGCAGTTCCAATAAGTGTTGGTAAAGCAATCGGACAACTTATAATTTCCTTATCCAATAATGAAAAAGTAGAGAATATTCCAAATTTTAAATATTCACGTTATTTGAATACATCTCATGAATCTTTTATTTTAGATTTTGAAAAAAGAGCAAAAAAGTTAATTAAAGAGAATGAATTAAAGCAACTCTCTTTATTTTAATCTTTATTACCATAAAAAGGGCTTTCCTCTTCTAAAAATACTGAACCAGGATTGTTGCTGACTGCCTCTCTAACAAATGCTTTGAAAGAATCTTCATTTAATTGGTCATCTTTGTAGTCAATACCGACTAATTTGTTTAGTGCATTCCAATTTGTTGTTCCAGTTTTTGAAAATCGCCTAAACCAATATTTAATTGGTGTTCCATCTCTTACTGTTTTACTGGAACTATTTTCACTGTTGTCACTATTTTTTATTTGAAGTAATTGACCATCTACATTACAAAAGTCAATACTTTTCATAGTTTCTCCCCAACAGCAATGCCAACTTTGAGATAATAATTCTTGTGCAATATATTCTTCAAGAAAAGCACCAGCAATATTTTCTGCTGACATTGATAATCTATGACCATATTTAATATTTTCAAGGTCGTCTGTCGTGTGATTTATACGAGCTAATATAATTTCATCTAAAATTGGGTCGTGTTGCGTTCCGATTGGATTACTCGTTCTTTGAGATGGTCTATTGAGATAACCTTTTATGAACTTGTTTGTCCACTTTGTCATAAAATCAGAAACATTTTCTTCCGCTCTTATATTGATTGTACAAGAATATTCAGGTATATCAATTATTCTACTTGCAACGACTATTAATGACTCACTGTTTCTATCTCCAGCTTCATTACGAACTATTTCCAGTAATTCTTCTTTATTGAGATTGTCAAATGCAGATAATGGTTTTCTTGGCATAAAATTATTTGATAAGATTTGCTATTCCTATTTCTAAAGCATTAGCAATCTTTTCAATGTTGATAAGAGTAATGTTTTTTTCTGCTCTTTCAATCATACCAATATATGTTCGATGTAAATCAGCTTTATGTGCTAATTCTTCTTGTGAAAGTCCTTTTCCCTTTCGGATTTCTCGAACTCTTTCTCCAAATTTTATTAGTATTTTTTGTTTTGAATCCATTGCTAACTAAAGTATGTAAAGCTAACTTTAGTATTCATCTTAAACAACAGACTATAGTTAGCATTATTAATCGAACGTGGAAAAAAGCAATGTGTGCGATAGCATTCTTTGCTTTCGTGTGGTTGGATTTTCAGCTTCCGACTAACGTCAAATTTAAAACACACATAATCAGATGTTTGTAAATCCGAGTTGTTCGGGTTGTATTTCAAATTTAGTAATTTGTTTTTTTAATCTCTTCACGAGACCTAATTTTCTTTTTTCATCCAGAAACATATATTGAGATGGTGGATTATAATTTTGTCCTTTTACCAGCATGTTCCATATAATAATAGCCAACTTCCTAGCTGTTGCATTAATAGCTGTAACCGGCAATTAGGAATGCAGTGATTTCGGGAATTAACAGTGCAGTGATTTCGGCAACAATGATGCAGTAAATTCGGGAACAACAGTACAGTATTTCTGTAAAAATAAATTAATGTTTAGTATTCTCATAATTTTCTT
>JAENWH010000309.1 GCA_016650135.1 Peptostreptococcaceae bacterium | reverse complement strand
GTTTTATACCAAGGAGGTAATTTTGAGTTATCAAATACGAGTCGCAAGTGCAAATGGCTATTATCATGTAATGAATCGCGGCAATAACAAGCTGAGTGTTTTCGAAAGTATAAGTACAAAAGGTATGATGCTACGCTATTTTGAGAGAGCAGCACAAATAGAAGGCTTCGAGATATTAGCTTACTGTATTATGCCAAATCACTATCATCTTTTAGTTCGCGCCGAGACCACAGCCACGCTTAGCAAGGCAATGCAGCATATAAACCAGTCTTATTCCAGGTATTACATGAAAAGATACAAGTATGTGGGTCATGTTTTTCAGGGAAGATTCTCCTGCAGCAGCGTTAATACCAGTGAGTACTTAGCTCGAGTAATAAGGTACATTCACCAAAACCCTGTCCGCGGAAGACTTTGCCAGGATGCTTTTGCTTATTATTACAGTAGCTTTTGCGAATATGCGGGAAGATATACACGTAATATTTTGCCCGATAATGGATTACTGCTGCTTGAGGAATTGGGCTTTAACGATGTTCTCAGTTTTAAGAGATATCATTTGGAAAGTTCTTATGATAATCTGGGCAACATGCTTGTTGACAATGACACAATAAATCTGGAAAGTAAAAGACTAATTAAACAATATGAGCTGGAAGGTGCCGAAAAATTAAAAAACTCATTTGGTGATTATTCCTTATTATCAAAGGATCAGCGACTTGATTTTGCCAATTTACTTCTTGACAGCACCCTTCAATTATCAAAGAGAGCAATTGCTGCAATCGCTCAAATTGATCGCCATCATTTAAGTGAAGATTGAGGAATGTTGCGCATCAGATGTCTATGGAAGAAGGCTGAGTGGTGAGTTGGTGTTGAAAAGAAAGTAGAGAAAATATCTAAACCCAATTAAATTCAAGTTCAAGTATATAATAGAACTCAAAATTTAAGGCCCAAAAAAAGTTATCCACAGATCCCCTGTGGATAACCAAATTTACAAATGAGCATTTGCAATAGGTCTACAAAAACGAAGCCCAATGTCGGATGCTTATAATGGGCTTAGTAAGCGAAAAATCCCACTTTAGTTTTTCTTCCAAGTTTATTTGCTCTTACCATTTTTCTTAGTAATGGATGCGCTCTGTACTTTGGATCTCCGTATTCAGCGTAAAGAACGTCCATGATAGCAAGGCATACATCAAGACCAACCAAATCCCCTAGTGCCAGAGGTCCCATTGGGTGATTCGCTCCCAGCATCATTGCCTGGTCAATATCTTCAGCGGCAGCAACGCCATCGGCAAGAATCCCAATTGCTTCATTTACCATTGGGATAAGAATTCTGTTTACAACAAATCCTGGTGCTTCAGCAACGCCAACTGGAGTCTTACCAAGCGCTTTTGTAAGTTCAAGAATTGATTCCTTTGTCTCTTCTGAAGTTGTAAGCCCTTTGATGATTTCAACCAGCTTCATCATTGGAACTGGATTGAAGAAATGCATTCCGATAATTTTGTCAGGTCTGTTTGTTGCGGCGGCAATCTCGGTAATAGAAAGTGATGATGTATTCGTCGCAATAATGGTTTCTGGTTTGCATAGAGCATCTAATTCTGCAAACAGTGCCTTCTTTTGCGTCATATCTTCTGTTGCTGCTTCAATGATAAGGTCGGCATCTGCAACAATTGCAATGTCCGTTGAACCCTTGATTCTGGACATTACTGCAACTTTTTCTTCAGCTGTAATCTTTTCTTTAACAACAAGTCTCTCAAGGTTTTTTTCTACAGTAGCAATACCGGAATCAACTGATGTCTGTCTTCTGGCTCTTAAAACTACTTCAAATCCATTTTGTGCAAGAACCTGGATAATTCCAGCACCCATTGTACCTGAACCCAATACTCCAATTTTCTTCATTTTCTTCCTCCTCAAGGTATATATAACAATACTAATATGCTTACACTATATGTTAAAAACCAAATTTTTTCAATCTCATTTCAGTATTCAAATTTTCTTTTTAATACCAATCAATTTTTAGTTATCCTAATTTACCTTTTTTTATATCATGTCATTTTCAGTTTTCCTGCTTCGCCAGCGCTTTTCGCATCTCGTCCTTATACTGTTCCACCCCTGGCTGATCAAACGGGTTCACACCCATCAGATAGGCAGTTATAGCACAGGTTGTTTCGAAGAAATAAATCAGCTGACCAAAGTAATATGGCGTCAACTCCGGAATATCTATCTTAATCATTGGAATACCGACAGCCTCATGTGCAACCATTACGCCGCTGACTGCCGCTTGATTGACCTCGTTCATGCTTTTTCCTGCAAACATTTTCCCTGCGCTGTCCGGAACTATAATGTCCTGATCCGGATGAAGCACATTTAAAACAGTTTCAAAAAATATCTGGTGCCCTTCCTGAAGGAACTGACCCATGGAATGAAGATCCGTGCTAAACTGCAGGGATGCCGGGAATAATCCCTTTCCTTCCTTCCCTTCACTTTCTCCGAAAAGCTGCTTGAGCCATTCTGCCAGATACATCAGCTGAGGTTCATAGTATTCAAAAACCTCTATATTTTTCCCAGCCTTTAAAAGTTCAAACCTGGTAACCGCATAATCGCTTGCACCGAAATCCCATTCAGGGGCCGTAGCCATTACTTCAGAGCCCTTTAAAAGTTCTTTCACATCTATTCCCGCCACAGCAATCGGCAGAAGTCCAACGGCTGTAAGTACAGAATATCTGCCGCCCACATCATTTGGGACCACAAAAGTCTCGTAGCCCTCCGCGTCAGCCTCTTCACGAAGAACACCTTTTTCCCCGTCGGTTATGGCATAAATTCTCTTGTTTGCTGCTTCCGGGCCATATTTTTTTATCAATTCTTCCTTTAATACAGCAAAAGCAATGGAAGGTTCAGTGGTTGTCCCCGACTTGGAAATAACACAAATGCAGGTATCCTTTAAAGCTATCTCATCCAGAAGCTCTGCGTGATAGGTCCCGCTTATATTATTGCCGGCGAACCTGATTTCTGGGCATCCGGTAACAGCATGCTCTGCAAGGGCGTGAACCACAGCACGTGTGCCAAGGTAAGACCCGCCAATACCTATTACGATAAAAAGTTTGCACTGCTCCTGAATTTTGTCAGCCGTATGGAGTATATGTTCAAGTTCATCCTTATCATATTGTAATGGCAGTTTTACCCACCCCGTATATTCCTCATTGCCAGACCAAAGCTTTTCCATGGCTTGATCAACGCCAGCCTTG
>JAENWH010000124.1 GCA_016650135.1 Peptostreptococcaceae bacterium | reverse complement strand
TTAATTGATACTATTGAGGCTTTTCCTGTTTCATTCGTCAAGGTTAAAGCCGATACTCAACCTGAAATTTGTGGGCAACTTCTTGTATTTACAGTCCCTACCATACTGATTTTTTATGAAGGCAAAGAAATATTGAGAGAAAGCCGCTTTATTGATTTTAATAAAATTAAAAAAATGTTAGATTCTGTTTTAGCGGTTTAAATATATTTAGTGCTCATAATTATTACTTGCAAATTTTAAACCATTTCTAGCAAAAAAATCTATAATATTGAAACAAAAAACACTATAAATATATTATCATATTCATAGTGTTTTTGTTTTATTTCCTTTGTGATTATGGCGTTTAAGCCTCTGCGAGGAACCCATTACCTATCATATATAGTAAGGGGAGTAGAAGTTAATTTTATGATTTTTATATAGATACAATTATTTTGGCTGCTTCGGCTCTTGTTAATTTACCAGTCGGATCAAATTCCGTTTTACCAGCTTGCGTTATTTTTCCGTTAACAATTCCTGCCAGCTGAAGCTGCATTACAGCATCCTTCGCATAATCTGCGATAATATTATCATCTGTAAAATCGATTTTAGCATCTGATTCAGTCAAAGTTTTATTAGCAACTTGGTCTAAATAGCGCTTCATCATAACTGCCATATCCTGTCTTGTAATGTTTTGATTTGGGTTAAAACTCTTTGAGCCATCTATATTTGTATATCCAAGGGTAATATTATTATCTGATGCCCAGGCAACTGCCCCTAAATACCATGCATTTTGACTTACATCGTTAAATTGCGATGTATTATACTGGCTCAGGTCTGCACCTTCAAGCCCTGCCAACAGCATTGCAAACTGTGCTCTCGTAATATTTCCATTAGGTACAAATGTAGTTTCTGTCATCCCATTGATAATTCCTCTATTTGCCAAAAGCTCAATGTAGGCTTGTGCCCAGTGACCTTGTATATCGGCAAAGGTCATATTTTTATAGGCAATGACAAATTGAGAAAAATGGTCAGTTTGGAAGGTTACCATTCCACTTTTTTCATCATAGGAACTGCTTTTCACATCAAGCTGCTTGCCCTCTTCATTGATGTAATAGACTTTAATACTCGAAGCCGTTTCTCCCGAGGCCAGAGTGTACGGTATGGTCACTGTTACAACTCCTCCAAATTTAGTGATTTTTTTACCGTTACTCATTATAGACAAGTCGATCGTTGGCCGGCCAACTGTTTTTTCTGCATTTGTAATACTTATAGATATGTCACCTGTTGCTTCCCCGAAAATCGTTTTAAGAGTGTTCAAATCTAAACTGATATCCCCAATCGCGGAGGCGATTGTGAGGGTTCCAATTTTGTTTGTAACAAGATTTCCAAAGCTAGTCTTCGGGATCGTTGTATCAAGAGAAACCGCTTTGTCGTCCAGATCGACATTAATTTTTATTTCCGTTTGTTTGCCCGCATTATCGCCTGTCAGCCCATCGACTGCCTTCTTAATCGCTGCGGATAATTCTGTTGCAGAAACAGCCGCCGCTGCCTTCAATTTACTATCCAGCTTTGAAGATAATTCTGTACTTACACTTACTGTATTTCCACTTCCACCAACCACCGCATTCTCTGCTACCCAAGAACTTGAGCTGGCATCTTTGGTAAAATCCAGGGTGTAATACCAAACAACATTCTCACCGCCAGTTAGAGTCTTATCACCAGCCGCAGTTGTAGGCAATGTAACTCCATTAACTTTATACAACCACCCCGAAAAAGCGCCTCCATCAAATTCTGAAATCCCGTTTATTGAAGAAACATAGGTTCCTCCACTAATTCTGTAAGTGATATTTTTACTATCTAATAAACTTCTTAAAGAATCAATAACCGTTGTTTTACCAGATTCAATAGGATCATTTCTTTGTTCAGCAATTGTTTTATTATTTCCATCCTTAACAGAGATGTTAACTGTTGCAACTGGAGCAATAGTTCCATCATTATTCAATGCTGTTAAAATAAAAGTACTTGTTTTTCCAAGGTAACTAACCGTTATGCTATTGCCGCCTGCTTTCAAGTTTGTATTTCCAGTTATTGAGTACCCTGTTGTTGCTTCACCAGGTAATATAATCGCACTTCTTGTCCCGCTGGAACTCGAAAAAATTCCACTAACTGTTATATCGTCTGCTGATAATTCACCCCCTGCTTTAAAGATCTTTGAAGTTCGTTCAACATTAATTTCTTTCAATATTTCACTTGGCCAATTATCATAAATCTCAGGTTGATTAGAAAATTTATATATATTTCCGTCACCATTTTCCAAATATTTTATATAACCAACAAGTGCCATCATACCCTGAACGTCGGAAACGTTATTAGATTTTATTGAGTCCGTAATCCCAACAAGACCTTCAGAAGTCTTATATGATAATAGCCCCTGTACTGCCGAATAATTGTTTTTTATGTAAGAATCTGCATGAGCATTCTTATTTATTGCTGATAACGCAGAAACAACCAATGAAGTCGAATTTGAGTTTGTGTAGTTATAATATCCAGTAAAGCGTCCAAAATTATTTTGCTGACTTTGCAGGTACGTCAATGCATTATCAACGCTAATTTTGATTTTAGATACTGTCCCTGCCGAAACTCCATTTAAAGGGCCATTTGAATTATAATAAGGTGCAAGTGCCATAATATTCAAGGCGGTTGTATCAGTATCAGGCCATGAAATTGAAAATCCACCATTTATATTTTGTTGTCCAAGCATATAATTGATTAATTCGCTTCTATCCGTTCCAGAAGCTACAGTATAGTTCCCCGAATCATAACCAATAAGCATATAGGGTGCATTATATATCCCCGATTTTGTTACACTATACTCCGATATTTTTTCGATTAAATCAATTGCTGTTCCCGAAGCGACATTTGTTGAAATGTCAGGAACCTGGCGAGGATCTATACCAATCGCAGTTAAGGCTGCGGCAATTTTCCCTAACCTGCCAACACTTGTTACTGCATTATTGCTTCGAACATCATCCATGACTTCCGACAAAAATTTTGCTTTTCCTGAATCAGTTAATGTTCCCCCATTTGAATATAGAGCTGTTACATATTCAGGATAATAGGTATCATAATATGTAATTCCTTTATCTGAAGTAGCTCCTATGACAGCCTTTACTTCAGTGATCAAAGCGGAATCTGTTACCGCAGCGGCAACTTTATTTATATAGAAAGTATAATTCTTTGAGAACTCACCGTTTTCTACTTTCAATATAAATGTATTGCTTGCCCCTACTGCGCTATCTGAGAGATATATCGCTGTGCCGCTTGTTAAATTTGTAGTGTCTCCACCTTGAGAAACACTCATTGTCGCTGTCTCTGAACTTGCAATGGCCGAAATCGTTACTCCTGTAAACACTTCAGTTGTATTAATATGAGGATTACCTGCATCAAGTTGCTTTTTCATATTAACTGTTAATACCGGTAATTGAATTTCAAGTTTTTCCAAATTTACGTCGGGTGTCTTTGGACTTATTATAGTAGCACTTCCATCATCCCCAACGATTACTTTTGCATACGGTTTTGTAATGACCATTGCCGAGCCACTAAGTTTTTCGGCTGAAATAAGATATGTTCCCGCCCAAAGGTTTAAGGTCGCCTTACCATTTATATCTGTTGTGCTTATGTAAGTTGTTCCGTAAGTTGTTTCAATAGCTGTAACAGTTGCACCTTCAACTATCGTTTTAGGATCAGTGAAACTAAGTTGATGAAGCGTAAGAGGCACATTAGCCTTGTAATAATTGCCACTCTCAGTTCTGCTAGGGTTACCTGCTTCAAAATATGAATATGATATAACGCTTGGCCAGCTATCAGCATATAGCACAATACTGTCCCCGTCATTTACTGTAATATCAGTAAAATTTCCCGTGTTGAAAGCGGAGCCTGAGTCATTCAGCATGCTCATCCACGAAAATCCCGTGCCTAAAATAACACCACCTACCGTTGCCGGAAAGCCATTAGAACCTAGTTCAAATGTTCTATTCTCGGCTTGACAGGCCGAAGCTACTACTGCTCCAAGAGTAGTCACACCATTCTCTATGCTTACTGCAGCATTTGTGATAACGGTGTTATTATTTTCATCAATGATTCTCACCGTTGCAGTCCCGTCAGTCGTTGCATAAACCCCGCCCCCAAACGATCCTGCGCCGAAACTTATCATCGACATCAGCATAGCCATTATCAATGTAAATGCTATACTCTTCCTGAAATTTTTATTTCTTTCCATACTTTCCATTTCTTCCTCCTGTTTTATCAGTTTAGTTCTCGTTGCGGGTTTTGGGCAAATCCAGTGAATACTTTGAGAACAAACAAAAAACTGTGGATTAAATCCACAGTCCGTATTTATGTGTTTATTATTTTTATGCCAATTACCCAATTGCCCGTTGGGATGACAAACATCAATGCAGGTCTTCTGGCTTATGAAATCACGTTCTGCAACATCTTCCCATGTTCCTATACCCGGTCAGCAATATTAAAATCGCTTTCTCGGAAGAACTTAGTGACGACCATTCAACGGTCAATGCAAAACTAATCATTTACAGCGGCGGGACCGCGCAGGATTCAAACCTGCTTCCCTCTTAGCTGTCTCCATTGCACAAGGCTACTTCGACAGAACACGAATGTTATTAAGTTGTATAGTAATTTTATCATTTTCAAGTTATATCGTCAAGAATTTTAGCAGTACTGCTGGTATTTAACTTTAAGTTATAGTACACTGCATCAAATATTGTCATTTAACGGCGTGAGCAATAATTTCATATAATCAAACGGTTTTAAGAGAATAAGTATAACTTTTTATATTAAAACACATGATATATTTTATTTTCTATAATTCATTACTGTAAATTTCATATTTCATACCTATCAGCATGAAAAAGCATAACTTTTTTTAATTGATTGGCATACTTTTAGCTCATATCCATGAAATAGTATAATATTTTTCCTATATACAGCACCCTTTGTCATTCCTATGAAAACAGTTATCTATTCCTTTAGATTATTTCAATAAAAGTATAACTGGTTATCTCCCAAGCGGTCTTTTCAACAAATCAAGCTTCAAATCAGTGAGAATTCATCAAATTACATTCAAATTCAAGGAAAATTCAACAAATCAAGTTTGAAACCAGAAAATTTCATTTGCCAATAGCCTTCCGCCTTATTCCCCATCCCTACCGAAATGCCCCGTATTTCAATTTCACCCGCTCCAACTTGTTGATCATAGGATTCGTAATAAAATAGAGAAAGAAAACGGTGGCAACTGCATGAATCAGATTAAATGGTAATGCTACTGTATAGGCAAGAATAAAAGTACCAAGCACGGGTTCCGGTGTCATCCCTAAAATGGTCCATAAATCGATGATGCCGCCATAGATAAAAAATGCCGCAAGCCCCCCATAGATGCAAAGAATAATTTGTCTTTTTCGTGGTGTTTTCATCACAAGTGTCTTTTCAAAAAGCATGCCAGCGATAAAGCCGATAATCCCAAAACAGAACATTTGCCATGGGGTCCACGGTCCTTGCCCAAAGATGAAATTTGACACGAAACCCGTCATCGCCCCTATCAAAAATCCCGACTCTTTTCCCAGGCAAACTCCAGATATTATGACGATTGCAACCACCGGCTTAAACTGCGGTACCATGAAAAAGGCTGCACGCCCCGCAACCGCAATGGCTACCATTACAGCAATGATGACCACCTCTCTAGATTGAGGTTTTCTTTTTTCAAACCGGATAAAAAATGGAACAATGGCATAAGCAATCATTAGAAGGCTTATAAAGTAATACTTTCGGTCATCAAGAAAAACCATGCCGCCGATGATGGTCCCTAAAGTCACGACCGAAACAACGATCCAGGTAAGAACAGTTCTTAAACGGTTTGGATGTTTTGACTGCTTTGAGGGTTTTGACGGCTCTGACTGGCTTTGCAGGCTTGGTGAATTTCCCTGATTTATTTTAAATTTATCTGACATAATTCAATCACATCCTTTGGGGTCACCGCATTCTGAAATATATGGCGCGACATTCTGTTTGCTGCAGTTGTATAAAAACTATTGCCGGAGAAGAATTTTCTAGGTTCATTTGTCGTAATAATACTGCCGTCGAAAAACATGGCACAGGTGTCGGCAAACTTACAGCAAAATTCTATGTCGTGAGAAACC
>JAENWH010000194.1 GCA_016650135.1 Peptostreptococcaceae bacterium | reverse complement strand
GGAGTTCTTTGTAATTTTATTCTATTTTTATATTTAAGCGTAGGCTGGCACCGGATCCGGTGCTAGATTGAATCGCAAAATATCTGAAGTAATTCAAAAAAACTTCCGATCACTTTTCTTTTGAGATGGAAGTTCAATATAATTTCATTTTCTAATTCTATAAAATATATTGGCTGGCACCGGATCCAAATATAGAAATTTTAGAGATACCAAATTTTTACAACATTCTTTTAAATTTTCAATCCCATGATAAATTAAAGATATACTTGAACCTGAAGTGGCTTTATAGATAGAATACCCACATCCTACTGACAATTCCCCTTTAAGGGCGTTTCTCTCTTAAATTGCTTCTAATGTGATAAGTTTTTTCAAAAGTTAAACATTATTTAGAATTATATGAAAAAGAGGGCCAATTGCCCTCTGGTTTTATAGTGTCATTCTTTCTTTATGATCTCCCTAATCAACTTCAATATTGCTTTCCTATTTATTTAGTTGTTTTAATATTTGTGAAAATTTGATTATTTTAATAATACGCTTTCTCAATCTGTTTTACAAATTCATAAAATGTCGTTCTTTTTAAATTTAATTCTTCCATAGCTTTCTTTGCAGTAATCTGTTCCGTTTTCCATTTTTTATATACTTCTTCAAACCGTTCAGGCATGATTGCTTTTGGCCTGCCTAAATGCTTACCTTGTGCTTTTGCTATTAATATACCTTCAGCTTGCCTTATCTTAATGTTATCTCTTTCTTGTTGTGCAACATAAGCAAGCACTTGAAGTATTAAATCTGAAATAAACGTTCCAAGTAAATCCTTATGCAAAGTTGTGTCTAATAACTCCATATCCAATACTTTTATATCTGTTTTAATTTCTTGTGTAATAAATTGCCATTCTTTAATTATTTCTTTATAGTTTCTCCCCAATCTATCAATTGATTTTACTACTAATAAATCACCTTCACGTAATGCATTTTTTAACATTTGATACTGTGGTCTGTTAAAGTCCTTGCCACTTTGCTTATCAATGATTATGTACCTTGTATCAACACCTGCATCTGCCATTGCTTTGACTTGCCTTGCTTCATTCTGGTCTTTGTCACTAATCCTGCAATATCCATACATTCTATTACTACTTGTCATATCACTCACCTCCGTAAATTTAATATCTATAAACACATTATACCATCTATGTTCGTAATTGTATATAGCATTTACGGACATATTCGTATTTATTTTTTAAACTTTACGGTCATAATTAAGTAGTTATTCTTGTACTATTTCTATGTTCGCAATGGTACACCTTTACGAATAAATAATATATTTTTCAAATTTGCTGTTTAATTTATATCAAAAAAGAGAGGTTCCCCTCTCTTTTTTATTACTTTCATTTTTTTCAATTAGTGTTCTAACAGTATCATATTATTTTAGAACTAACTGCTTTGTACTATGCCAAACTAAAAATCTTCCGCAATCTTTTGATAGTGTCCCACCTCGGTTTTGCAAAATCTTTTTCCCAGTCATGCTTATCTTTATCATTAGGTCTTTCATTTCTGTATGCTTTTGCATCTTCCAATAAGCAACAATCCTTGTATAATTTATTACTACCGCATCTACATTTATCAAAAGGATTTAAAAGCAAAAAATAAGTTCCAGGCTTTTCAAAATATGGAGTGTGTGTACCAATCCAAATTCCATTTCCCATCCCATATTTTTCTCTTGTGGCTAACCATATTTGTTGTTTAAATGCCCACATCACAATCATTCCCATTGCTGCAAGAATTCTATCTTCTGACTCAATCCCAAGTAAATTTTGTTCTTTGTTGTAACAAATAGATTCAGGCAAATGTAATCCTATTGTTCCCAAACTGCTTGGGAACAATGGTGCATTAACATGCATGTGGTCTGGGTATTCAATTAGGGAAATTAAGGGGTCTAACGAAATAGCCAATGGCTGGTTTAATGATGATGCCTCTTCTTTCATACATATAGCTATTTTAAAGTTATCTTCTTTTAATAGGCTAATGCATGAATTGATTTTTCTGTCTATTGGGTGACTTTTTTTATTACAAGTCTCTAAATGCCTAATATGACCATTTTCTATATTATATTTAAGGTTATCTTGTATATCACTTATAACTTTCTGAATTTCGTCTTCTGGGGGTAAGGGATTGATGCTTATTAAGCACCAATCCTTAAGAGTTTGATTAAAATTGATTTCCCCAAAATGTAAATTCAGTTTTTCAATGAATTCATCCCTCATCTATAGCCCTACCGAATGGTTGTTCCCTTGATGAAATTCATGTTTTGGTGGATTCTGATGCCCATTACCATTGTTGTCATTCCCATGTTCAGGATGTGGGTCTGGTTTCGTTGTGTAAATTTTTTCATTATTTTCTTTATTATTCCCGTTGTTTATTTTATTATCCATGCTTTACCTCTCTGTATATTCAGAAGGTTTATGAAAAATAACTATTGCAAAATTTCTTTTGCTGTGGTAAACTTTGAATATCGCTCACAAAAGCATACCAAATCTCCTTTCTTTTGAGGTTTGTGTATCAAACTTTAACCTTCATAAATAGAAAACACACTAATTCACCTAATATTGTAGCATGCAAAAGCATATCTGTCAATGTTGTTAGGGGCTTTTTTATTTTTTGTTTTTAATTTTGTCCACGCACTTTTATCTTAGTATGATATCATTAAAAACCTTGTTCGAACTCCCCATTATCCCTTGTCGCACAGATTAAACAACTTCCTGAAATCTCATATAATTCAGCAATAATCCTCTTAAACATTTATTAGAAAGACTATCTTTCTACCATTATAGTCATTTGCAATCGTCCAATATTTGAGAGGTTATATCGATTCCCAGGTTTAAAGCAAAGCAACGCCTTAAAGACTATGCTCCCAACTTATATTCTTCACCAAACAATTCTAAAGTATCATGCATTTCTATTGTAATTTCTATACCAACAGAAATTTTTTCTTTCTTCCGCCTTTTCTTTATGGGAATTTTGGATTTTCTAATCAGCCCTTCAAGAAATATCACCAACAATGAAAGATTCAAATAAATATGGTGCGAAAACTCTATTTGAAATTGCATCTGAATATGATATTAGTATGAATCAGTTGCTACTGCTGAAGTTGCTTCCACTGTAGTGGTGATTTCTTTTTGAGGTTTTGTAAAACAAATGAACAAATCAAAGGATAGTACCAAAAAGTATAGTTTTTTGTTACATTCAAATCTACCATCAATTTTTTGTTTGACGATTGATATCTGGTGATAGCTGCAGGGTGTAAGTTATAATATGTTAAGTTTATTTACAGTAAAATTAGCCACTATTTGATAGACAGTATTATTTTCCATGGTCTTAAAAACCCAATAGTCGAAAACGACCCTACCGGCCCCAGTCTTTATCATGCACTAAATTGGGTAAAATTAGGCTGTCCTCCTTTTGGGAGTCATTCCTGCGAGTAGGAAAAATTTTATTATAAGCACTATATGCTTCAGCAAAAATACATCTAGGCAAAGCCTCTACAGGGTAGAAGTCCGGTGTTTCGTAATCCCATGTCATGGTATGAACTCCGCCTAATTTGCAGGCCTTTGTTATTGTTCCATTACCTATACGTATCCATCCGTCAATAAATGCCGCATTTTCACGCCCTCTTTCGTCCGTTGTACTTAATTCCTCAATTTCATCTTTATGAGCAAATGCAATTTCTTTAAGTTTTTCTGCTAGTTGTTGAGTTTTGGTCATGACTTTTCCTCCATTTTATTGATTGCTGTGAATGTCAACGAATTTTTAGGCCAGTTGACTGCGAATTAGTTTACCACCTGCTCATCTATTAAATTATCATTTATATACACTTATGATTACTTATAATTCATCAAATTTTCTTGTTGAAGGTTATGTTGTAAGTGAAAGTTAACCTCATCCCCACATACCCCAGCAGCCCCGCAAATGCCCCTCCACAATCAATAAGCGAGTCCATGGCAAGCGAGTATCCTTCCCGGCACAAAACTCTGATAAAATTCATCCATATTTATTTATTATACTTATAATTTCAGTTCCATATTTTTCGCACTTTATATCACCAAATCCGGAAATTGCTTTTAAGGCTTCCTTATTTCTCGGCATTTTCTCCATGAGGTCCTCCAGTTGTTTATCATTAAAGAGGAAATATGGCTTAACATCCTCTTCCCTGCTTTTCCCAAGTCGATATGCCCTTAATTGTTTAACCAGCTCATCACTTTTTAATTCTACTTCTTTTTTAACTTCAATAACACTTCCATCTTTTTCAATACTGTCGCTGTCCGCATTTAAGATATCTTTGTATTTTTTTGTATAATCCATTTTATTACTTGAACACATTTTTAGAAAGCTTTGGGCAAGATCCTCCATTGACTTAAAGCTGGAATTGTCTAGTCCAGGTTCCTTATTCACTTTTTTGATATATTCTATCAGTTGATCCGCTCTTATAACCTTAGTTTTCATTTCTTTTGTAGCATATTTTATATTCAACACAGTTTTGGGATTTGCCAGCACAACTATTGATCTGTAAAAATCATCAAACCATTTTTCAAATAATGCTTTCAT
>JAENWH010000132.1 GCA_016650135.1 Peptostreptococcaceae bacterium | reverse complement strand
TTCTTGAATGAGCATTTTCATATAATCATTTTGGATCTCTGTGCTGGCATCTGGAAAAGACAGAAAATCACAGTACAAACATTTTTTCATACAAAATGGAATATGCAAATATAATCCAAGCTTTTTCAAGGTGTTCTCCTTTTTATTATCATCATATTTGAGCACGGCGTTAAATGCCTGCTGTTTATTGTCATCATATTTGAGTACTGAAGTAAACGCTTCCTGAGTAACTTCGCTTAAAGGATGTTCATTTCTCCGATATGATGTTGAAAATTCAACGTTTACATTAGTTTTACATTTATTCCTATCACCATAGTTCTTAACTAATTGTATCACACTACATATTTAAAAATAATGATATGTTGATATAGTTTATTAGATTAATAATAAACTATTTCAACTAATTTTTCTAGGTGATATGTTTATATAACACTACGTTGTGATTCTCTAATATATTGATTTCCCTGTTATGCTTTTTTAGAATATCAGATGTTATTACATTAAGTTTGAATCATATTACTTTTTACTGAAATACTACCATAAATATACATTTCTAGTTTATCAAAACACTCACAATCTATTTTTTGAATATTTTCATCATTATATTGATTTTTAATCTCCTCAAGATTTTTAAATAGTATATCATTATGGCGAAGAGTTTCTAATTTTATATCAATTTCTTGTGATATAAGTTTTTCATCAGTCATATCTGAAAATCTTATTGCTTCAATAATACTTTTTTCCATTTTTTTAAAAACAAGCATTTGTTCACGATATGAACCAAAAAGTGTTATAACAACTTGAGTTATTTCGTCTCTTTTTCTAGTCTTATCAATTCGGTGATATGCCGACAAAAATTCTCTATTAAATTGATTCATTATACTTTGAACATCTGATAGTCCCTCTTCGAATTTTACAAATGCTGCTCTCATATAAGGATAATATGCAATATTATTTTCCAATACTATTGCTTGTCGATAAAATTCTAATATTGACTCTTTTTTTGTGTTATGAAATGCGAGGATTGATTGGACAATTGAAATTATTCCACCAGTCAAAACACAAATACTTATGTTATTAATAACTGCAAACAAGGGTTCCACTGGGTACTTCATTTGCAACCAAGTAAAAGCAATCGTAAATATTCCTGATATTATTGACGTTAATGTCATAACGTATAATACTTTTCTTTGAAATTTCATCTTAAATTGCCTTCCTTCTGTTCTATCCTATCAAGATTGATATATGATTTTGACAAGCAAAAATTCGTCCTATTTACACTAAATAATCGAGTTTTTTAGTTACTTAATGTTGGGTATTTTTACCAGGGCTTCTTTCTTTACAATCACGGCAATATTTTGATTTGAAATCTGCTATTAAAATCTCTCTTTCGTACCCTGGCTTTAAAGGTTTAAAATTAAATTTCAAGCATACTATTAGCCTACTTGGATCGTATGAATATTTTGTATTTTTTGAACATGTATGCCTTAAATCTTGAATCGTACCTATATGAGTACACCAATTATATTTTTCTTTTCTGTCTTTCTCTGTCCAACAATAATCCTTATAAACATTATCAAATCTATCTGAAGGTAAATCAAAAGCCTGTAAATATTGAAATGCATATAATTTGAGATCTTCGTCTGATAATGATTGCGGCTCAACAAATATTCCAGTATTGCTCAAGCTATCTGTGGCTTCTTTTACCATACTTGCGAAACCTATGTCATTAGCACCATCAATAATAAATTGAATTATATCATTGTATAACTTTTTGTCGCCTAATTTTTTATGTGTATTTGCTTCTCCCCATTTTGCATTTAATGATTCATGTACTAGTCCTGCACTATCAAAAATAAAAAATGCCCATTTTAAATTCTCTGCCAATTTATTCAAACTTTCCTTATCTTCAGCAGTTAACTCATTTTCTATTTCTAAAATCTTAGGAACTTCAAACAATAATAAATAGGTTGATGAAAATGTTAAAATGTATCTCGATTTAATTAATAGGTCGATCGAATTATTACAAATTATATTATCATATTTTTTTATCCATTTTTCTAATCGATTTTTAGTGCTTATAAATATTTTATCAATTTCATTTTTAGTCAATGAATAATTTGATTTCATATGGGCAACTATTTTAAAACTATTTCTAATCATTTCTTGTAATATTAAAATACCTTCAACTTCAAACTCTTCAATTTCAATGTTCTCAATTATTAATTGACTTACATTAGGCATATTCTTTATTATTCTTATTATTTCATTGAATTCTTTAATTACAGAATCATCATCAATTTTATTCATTGCAACACACAACTTCTTATAATTAAGTTTAGCCTGCAATCCAAGTATGTTTTCCGAATTTTCATCTGCTAGCGATTTCAATTTTGTCAAATATTCTTCATAAGTAATTAATCCTAAGGCATTTTTTATATTTAATGACAAATACTCAATTAAATATAACTCTTCTTCATCAAATGCATTCCCTTTTTTAATTTTTGGTAACCAATTCAAAGCATTTAGATAATTACCAATATGTGTCATATAATAGCTCACTACAAGTGCCAATTTTTCATTCCCTTTCGCTGATATAGGCAATTTTTGTATCCAACTTGACAGAGTTTTATAATCACCTTTATTGCAAAGTTCGAAGCCATATTTAATTATTTGCTTTTCAATATTGACATAATTAATAATTTTTTCTTCTTTTCCATCAATAGAAATATGAATAGGTTCATCATTTTTAACATTAATAATATTAACTAAGTCATTAATCATTTTGCTTCGATTCAAAATATGATTGTAAATCTCCTTAAAGGCTTCTTCATCCAATTCTTTTTTAAAAGTATAACTAACAGATTTTTTGTCAGTTATACTTAAATCGTCTCCAGAATTGAAAAAGTAGTTATTGATTATATCTGCCCATTCCCAATAAAAAGTATTCATATTCTCCAAATATATTATGAATAAAGAATTTGGTTGATTAATAAGATAATTAATTGTTTTCACTGGTACTGGATAGCTAAAACCACCACCCATTCTAAATTTTCCATTTTTTTGGCTCTTTAATTGAATTTGGCACTGATAATTTGTGACATACCCAGATAATGTTACTAGTTCAATAAGTATATCAGTGCCATAATCACTCTCAAACTGATTTCTACATACAAATAAATGGCTTGGCAGAATAGAACAAAAGGCATTTCTACTTCTATCTTCTTGTATATGTGTCGCATTGCGCTTTGGGAGGTTTCTCATAAAAAATCCTTTCAAATTATAATAGCTACTACTAATGAATTTGATTTACTTTAATCATTTTGTTACTTCATATATTGAATTATTAGACCTCTTACTCTTTACCAAAATCAGGCGCTTCATAGCTATTGATTCCTTTCGTCATTTTTATTTTTACATACAACAAAAAGTATATCCGTTTAAATGCTTATTAGAATAATTAATAGACATCTAAAAAGTAATATTGCAACGTATTGACGTATTTTATTAGACTTAGTGCTGACTTCTCATATCTAATAAAAGTATTAGATATCCAAACGGTCTAAATGTTTAGAATTTAAGCGGTAATAAAAACCGCAACCTTATCGAGCGTTATCCAACCACACAAGTCTGGATTTATGGCACTTCTCGACTTAGGGATGTTGAGCCACCCCAAATACTTAGTCAATCTTTAAACTCATAAAATCATTAATTATATTTTCAATGTTTGGCGTTGAAATGTTAATTGATGCGTTATGGTCAGCATTAGTTTGATATCCACAGCTTATGCATGTGAAATTCTCTTGGGTAATTCGGCTTTTTTTATCAATATCACCACATTGACTACATCTTTGACTTGTGTAATGAGGTTTAATAAGAAGAACATTTATACCGTTTTCTTCTGCTTTGTACCTTATCTTTTTTTGAAGATCAAAATATGTCCAATTTCTCAAAAATATTCTTTCATTTTTAATTCCTGTTAAGTCTTCCATTTGTATATTACCACAATTGTTTTTTACTGCAAAGTCCACAATATACTTTGAATATTTATGATTAGTAGTTTCCCTGAAATTGGCAATTTTATCCGTTGCAAAAGAAAGAGGTTTAAGTCTTGTTTTTACACCATGACCAATCCTACCATTTCCGCAATATTTACCTTGCCTTTGAAATTCAGCACTTCTTTTCTCGACTTGTTTATGAAAACGCTCTATCTCACCACCCTCTATATAAGAGGTAATCTGTGTATTATAAACTGACATATAAACCGGATATGCGATTCCCATATCAATGCCTAATATTCTATCTTTATCTAATGATTTATTTGTTTCTTCATAATTGTAGTGCAAATTTAGAAACCATTTATTTTTTTTGTGTGAAATGTCAGATGCCCTAATTTTGTAAATACCATCCAAACAGTTTCTCAAAATATCTCTGCTAACTTCATCTCCAGATTTTAAAAGAACCAATAATTTCCCTGATTCCCTCCCTAACTCTTTTTTATAAATATTTGAAATTAAAGATAAATCTGCATAATAACAATCTTTTTCCTTATGCAGCTTAATACTAAGATAATGTAAGTCAATAGGTACGTCAGCTTTAAATGATGCAATTGACTTTTGACCTGATTTAACATCTTTTAAGTCTGTATGCCATCTATTAATCGCTTTGATTCTAGAAGTTCCTAAATTGTTTGAGTTTGATTTGGGGAATTGTAATCTAAGCATACGGTTGACATAACCAGCAAGTGTTAAATGGAAAATGTCTTTATCAACAGGATATATATCATATTTAGCCTTATATTCAGAACAAAAACCTTGCCACTCCCAACATAGTTGAATGGTTTTATTTAAAATTTGGTGAGCCTCTTGTTGTAAATCGAGAAGGTGTCTATTTAATAATTTCCAATCACAATTCATAGGTTTAACAATTTGATATTTCATTACTCTAGTAGGCATTTAATATCTCCTTTTTATAAGTAATAATATTGTTTCTTAATTGCAAAAAATTCCTTTAACCTTTGATTATATAGTTTTATAGTATATAGCATTAACTTTAATTATAATCACATAATATTACAATTTTTTCCACATAACAAGTAATTATTTTAACAAAATAATGTTATGTGGAAAAAATTACTGTTTAATGTGACGTAGCCTTTAATATTACTAATTATAAATTGAAAGCAAGTTTCTTCATTTATCCTTCCTCTTAATTATATTGTCCTTTTTTGCTTCCATCATTATTATATAGTCCAAGAGTTTATCATTGAGTTTTTCCTTTAATTCTTCTTCACTTGACACACCATAATTATTAATAATAATACTGCCACTAACCTTTTTATTAATATCAATCATTTCTATTTTTCCATCCTTCTTAATAAATCTTATTATTTCTTCTGAAATCAAACCCTTATTATCTATATATCTGTGAATAGTTTCGTTTATTATTCCTTCTTCTAGTTCCTCATTTTCCATAATTATGGTTTGTTATTTTAAACTACCATCTTCATATAAAACCGTTTGTGTTTCTTTATTCATTATCTTATCCCCCCATTATTTTTTTGTTTTGGCTTTCGCATACAATTTACACTTAAAACCCAATTAATACTATTGTTTTTTCAAAAAATAATATTTAGCAAATTCAGATGTATGAGGCTTATATAGACGTCTAAATACTCGGCTTCAAACCTAACTAAAATTATATTAATGTTGAAATTTCAATGTTTAAAATTTTACTACTAATAAATTCTGTTATTATAACATATGGAACTTCAACTGCATTTCATAAAAAAAGCATCCAACAAAGTTAATCTTGTTGGATGCTTAAATTTCAACGTTTAAATGCATTATTATTTATTATCATCATACTTGAGCACGGCAGTAAAGGCCTCCTGTGGAACTTCAACAGATCCAAACTGTCTCATTCTCTTTTTGCCTTCCTTCTGTTTCTCAAGCAGCTTCTTCTTTCTGGAAATATCTCCCCCATAGCAC
>JAENWH010000515.1 GCA_016650135.1 Peptostreptococcaceae bacterium | reverse complement strand
TTTAATTTTTCCTTGATGGGCCAACAACGTGATTTGATTAAGATTGTTCCCTGCCTTTGATAACTGATGGATCAGTTCTTTTAAGTCCTCAAAAACAACAATATCCCTGCCAAGAGCTGACAGGGATACATATTGACTGATATTCATTTTTGTTTTTTTTGCTTTCTTCGCAATTTTTTCATATTCCTTTTCGGTAACTCTTAGGTTTATTCTTTTTACTTTATTTGAAATGATTATCACCTCTTTCTATAATGCCTTTTCTATACCAAATACAATAAAAAAACTCAAAGTATAATTGAATACCTTGAGCCGCTTTATTTTAGTACAATTGTATTTATTCTAATTTCAATAAATGGAATAACTAATATCACTCCAAAATTTCAATTTGTAATGGTGATTATGGTAGTTATGATTTTGAATTAACGTTCCGTGAGTTGACGACGTGTGCCATCCTTCCGATTAAAAGGCCATGTTGTCAACTCACTGTTAAGCTAAGTAAATAATGCAATTAGGTAACATCAGGTAAGTATTTTTTTAAGGATTCAACAATCCTTGTTTTTATTTCGTCATTTCCATTTTTAAGAATATTAATTACCCTCTTAGGATAGTCCCTATCCACAATACCAAATTTACTACCCATCTTAATGATTAACTCTTTGAAATTAAACACTTTTAATATATCTTCAATATCAGTAACATTATCATAGAGTTCTTTCTTCTCATTTAATATCAACGAAATATTGTCTTCGGTAAATTTACTATCTATTATTCTCTTTACTTCATTGACCGAAAGATTACTTTCATCGAAATGCAGCATTGAAAGTTGGTAATCAACTTCCTTCACAAAAGCCTCTTTAATTTGTCTTGCCTTACAACCTTCAAATAAATCCATGATAAATTTCACAGCATTATCATATGATGATTCTTCACATGCTAATTGCTCTTGCATAATCTTTAGTAACTCTGGCACTACAAAAAGATTCTCAACTTCTGCAACTTTAAGGCAATATACTCCATCAAGTTCTAGTGCAAGAATTTCATGTTGCAGACGGAAATCTCTATCAATAACTCCACGCACTTCTAAATGCCTTAAGTTTTCATATCCACTTTGGGACTTTACGTAATTAATGACTTGCTGGCAACCACCACATGGAATGATATGATAATTATCCAAAATCTCTTGATACAGTAATATGGGAAGCCTACGTTTTTTAGAAGCTCATGAAAATATCATCGTAATCGGACCACCAGGTGTTGGGAAAAGCATGATAGTAACTGGAATAGGGCGAAACGCATGTAATACAGGACGAAGAGTTCTATTTGTTAATGCAAAAGAACTTGTTGATAAACTTCATGATGAAATGATCAAAGGAAAACTGTCGGAAATGCTAGAAAAACTGAACAAGATTGATCTACTAATTGTAGATGAATTATCTTACATGAAAATGGACAAAGAAAGAGAGAGCTTGTTTTTCCAAATCATCCGCCAAAGATACGAAAAAAGCTCCCTCATTATTACGACCAACCTGCCAATGGGCAAGTGGCACGAACTGTTTACAGGACAGTTGGCCGCCACGGCTATTCTTGACCGACTGCTCCACCACTGTCATGTGCTTAGTATAACTGGTGACAGCTATCGTGTCAAAGGGTCAAAACACAGTGTTAATACTGGTATGACCCACAAATGATAATGTCCTCTTATACCACAA
>JAENWH010000538.1 GCA_016650135.1 Peptostreptococcaceae bacterium | reverse complement strand
TATTGAAACGGATATGCCAGTGTACAAACCGGAAGAAGTGGGTTTGCCTAACGGGGCAAATGTGTTATTACTGAATGATGGTGAAACGGTAGGAAGATCTGCGGGTGCAAGAGTAATACTTGGAGAAGTTGGTGTTGTAGAGACAGAGATTGCCAAAGCTTTAAGAGAATCTATCTATTTTACAAGGTTCAAAAAGATGTACCATTCAGAAGCATACATCGGTCTGGATAAGGACTTTATTGTAAAAGCGCATCTTCTGATCCCAGAAACACATGAAAATGCCATGTACAACTGGATGTTGAATTTTCAGTATATCAATGATTTTTATGATGAAATGTATAAAGATTCAAAACCGATTGGAAATGAACCGGACATATATATCCTGTCAGACCCTGATTTTTCGCACCCAAGCTTTCCAAATGGTCTTGCCTATTTTGATCCTGAGCATAATTGCGCCTGCCTTTTAGGGATGAGATATTTTGGCGAATTGAAAAAAGGAACATTAACACTTGCGTGGAGTATTGCAAATCGAAACGGATATGTAGCATGCCACGGCGGACTAAAGAGAATGACCAAAAAAGACGGGGAAAGCTACGTGATGGGCGTTTTTGGATTATCAGGATCTGGAAAATCAACATTAACCCATGCGAAGCATGAGGGTAAATACCAGGTTTCTATTCTTCATGATGACTCATATATTATTTCAACGGAGGATGGATCAGCCATTGCACTTGAACCTACCTATTTTGACAAGACACAGGATTACCCTCTATCTTCAGAAGACAATAAATTTTTAATCTCGGCACAGAATTGTGGAGCTACAATTGATGAAGATGGAAAAGTAGTGCTTGTAACGGAAGATATCAGAAACGGGAATGGCAGGGCAATCAAATCAAAGCTATGGGCACCAAACAGAGTAGATAAAATGAATGACCCAGTAAAGGCTATTGTATGGCTCATGAAAGATCATTCACTTCCGCCAGTGGTTAAAATTGAAGATCCAGTTTTAGCATCCGTAATGGGAGCCTGTCTTGCAACAAAAAGATCTACTGCTGAAAAGCTTCAGTATGGGGTAGATATAAACGCTTTAGTTTTTGAACCCTATGCAAACCCATTCAGAACATACCCTCTTATTGAGGATTACAATAAATTCAAGTATTTGTTTGAAAATAAGAAGGTTGAATGTTATATTATCAATACAGGCTATTTTTTAGAACAAAAAATACCTAAAGAGGTTTCAATTAAAATCGTGGAAGCAATCGTTGATGGAACAGGAGAGTTTAAAAATTTCGGCAGATTGGGTGGAATAATAAAAACTATGGATATACCTGGTTTTGAACCACCGTTTGGAGAAAAGTCATACGTGGACATTTTACTCGCAGGATTCCAGGGCAGATTGGTATACCTTGATTCTTTAAAGGAATTCAAAAGTGGAAGAGATAATCTTCCGGAAGAAGCGTTCCAGGCAATCCGAGATATTGCGGACACATTAAGCAGACTGGATTAAATTGATATTATTGCTGAAGTGCGATTAATATATCGTTAGTGCCAATGCATTAAAAGGGAGGAATTACATTGAAGAAGGGGAAAATAGGAATAAGAGGATTACTGATTGTCATACTGCTTTTA
>JAENWH010000041.1 GCA_016650135.1 Peptostreptococcaceae bacterium | reverse complement strand
TGAAATATTTGCCCGTAAATAAAATCTCGCAAAGTGATTTTACTTTCTTCAGGGTTCTTAATATGTTCATCTTTTTCCAGCATTAACAAATAGGACTCTATTTGTTTTTTTGGACCCATCACATAAATAATATCTCCGGCAAATATTTGTTCCTCTTTTGTTGGAAGATTAATATGCTCCCCATTTCTAAGTATTTTAAGGATATGAACACCCAGTTTCCGTTGTGAATAAAAGTCTTTAAACGAGTTTTTTTTAGGTGTGTCAATCACTTCAAACTGAGCAACAAATAAATTGGTGTCAACCCATTCAGATTTATCTCTTTGATGTTCTTTCTGTCTTTTTGCAAAAGTTCTTTCATTGAAATTTTTAAAAAATCCGGATTCAAGTATGATTGATTTGCTCCTGATAAAATCAGATTTTATGATTAAGATTACTGTAATAATTGCTAATATTTCTACAACCCACACTGGTACATCAAGAATTGTATTCACTGTTAAAACAATAAATACAGATCCGATTATTATTCCAAAAGCTGTAAAAGCAAGTAGCGGCAGTCTGTTTGATGTTCGCTTCAGCCATAATTTTGAATACAAAACATTCTTATGGGATGACATGATACTTATAATTGGAACCATTACCAGACAGATCAAAAGAGTTGAAACAGGTTCTTCATAGACTGAAAAAAAATGGCTCATTTTTGGTTCGAACCACCTTGTCCCTATTGAGTAGATAGAAAACAAAACTATGATAGAAACACTGATTCTTGTAAAATATTTTGTTAAATATTCATGCCAGTCTTCATCTATTTCATTAACGCTTTGTTTGTCTGAAGTATACCGGTTTAAATATTCCACCAGATTTGTTGGTAATACTTTTGCTATCACAACCCTTGCCCAATCAATTCTTTTTAAAAAGAAAGGCGTAGTAAAAATAGTAATTACTGAAACAAAAACAATAACCGGATACAAGAACCCGCTGGTTACACCAAGTGCTGTTCCTAAGGCAGCAATAATAAAGGAAAATTCTCCTATTTGAACCATACTAAAGCCCACACCAATAGCCAGATTAAGGGTTTGTCCTGAAAGAATGGCCCCAATTGTTGAAAACAACATTTGTCCAAAAACAGTTACAATCGATATAATTATTATTGGTAAAATATATTCAGCTAAAGTCGAAAAATCCAATAGAACTCCTACCGAAATAAAAAATACAGCTCCAAACAAGTCTTTTATTGGCGTGATCAGCTTTTCAATTCTTTCTCTTAATACTGTTCCTGCCAATATGGAACCGGCAATAAATGCACCCAGCGCAGAGGAAAACCCGATATAATTCGCTACTACCACCATAAATAAACAAAGACCCAATGAAATGATCAGCAAAGTTTCATCATTCATCAGGGATTTCGTTTTTCTTAAAAAAGATGGAATTAAATAAATACCAAGTACAAGCCATAGCCCTAAATACATAAGAAGAACGCCGATATCTCCTACCATTTGGAAACCTATAACGCCCTTGCTTATTGCAATCGCTGACAGTATTACCATCATAAATACACCGACAATATCTTCAACAATCAGCGTACCTAAAACGATATTTGAATAAGATTTGGGTTTTAAGCCTAGTTCCTCATAGGCCTTAATAATTACCATAGTCGAAGACATAGAAATCATTCCACCAAGGAATATACTGTCCATTTTGCTCCAGCCAAGTAAATTTCCTATCAGAAATCCAAGAAACACCATTGGAATAATGATAGTTATAGCCGTTACAATGGCACTCCCTCCAACGTTTGCAAGCTTATGAAAGCTGAATTCCAAACCCAGACCAAACATAATAAAAATTATTCCAAGTTCAGCCCACACTGCAATAGTTGACAGATCGTCAATATTTGGCAGGAATTTAAAATTTGAGCCTGTCAAAAATCCAGCTAAAATATAACCAAGTACAACCGGTTGTTTGATTTTCTTAAATATCAAAGTTGTTATCCCTGCAACGACAAGAATAAGTGCAAGATCTCTGATAAGAAATTCTAAATGTCCCATATTCCCTCAATTCTTATTTTACCGAAAAGATCACTTTAAAACTTGAACCTTTATTTATCTCACTTTCTACTTTTAACTCTGCCTCAAACAAATTCGCTATATGCTTTACAATGGAAAGCCCAAGCCCTGTACCGCCTACCTTTGTTGATCTCGACTTGTCAACTCTGTAAAACCTTTCAAACAGCCTTTCAATATGTTCTTTTGAAATGCCGATTCCTTCATCCATGACCGTTATGGAAACTTTTTTACCTTCGTCCAAAAGTTCACTGAAAATATAAACCGTACCATTTGTTTTAGAATATTTTATTGCATTTTCAATCAGATTAAGCATCATCTGTTTGAACCTGTCTTCATTGCCCAATATAGTGATTCCACTATCAATATTTAATTTAACTGTAACCTTTCTTGCTTCTGCAATAGGTGAAATAGAAGTAACTATTTCTTTAACTGATTTATCAATGAAAATTTTCTTGCCTTCTCCCCTGTCCCTTTTGTTTTCAATGTCTGAAAGAACCAGTAAATCCTCTATTAACCTTTTTAACCTTGATGTTTCAATCGCAACTATGTCCAGAAATTTAGTTCTAAGCTCCGGGTCATCAGCCGCGCCATCCTGAAGTGTTTCTATAAAGCCCAGAATTGAGGTTAAAGGCGTTTTTAGCTCGTGACTCACGTTTGCTACAAACTCACTTCTGATTCTCTCAGATTTCATATGTTCTTCATTGGCTTCCTCTAATTGTTTTTTCATGATTTCAACAGGCTTAATAATCCATTTAAATAAAAAAACAGATATTATTATTGTTACGATCACGCAAAGAATAACAGCCAGCAATGGCTTTCCCATATCGAAAAATATATTCATATCATCTTATACCCCTTGCCACGAATCGTTTGAATATATTTATTCTCATTTTCATCAAGTCCAAGTTTTCTTCGTATATATCTGATATGCACATCTACAGTCCTTGTTTCCCCGGCATAATCTATCCCCCAGACCTTATCCAGAAGCTGATCCCTTGTAAAAACAATCCCTCTGTTTTTCGCCAAAAAACATATCAGATCAAATTCTTTTAAAGTAAATTCTACATATTTCCCGTTAATAGAGACTTCATGTCTTTCAACGCTTATAACTAAATCCTCAATAATAATAGTTCGGGGATCCGTTTCCTTGTCTTCGTATCTTCGCAGCACTGCATTGATTCTGGCAATCAGTTCTCTTATTCCAAAAGGTTTAGATATATAATCATCTGCGCCGAACTCTAAACCCAAGACTTTATCAATCTCGTCATTTTTTGCTGTAAGCATAATGATTGGCGTTTTATTTCCTTCGCTTCGAAGTTCACGACAAATGTCATACCCATTCTTTCCAGGCAGCATAATATCAAGCAATATCAAATCAGGTTTTTCGGTATGAACTAGTGTAATTCCCATTATTCCGTCATCAGCACCAACCCCTTCATACCCGTTCGCACCAAGGTTATATAAAACCAGTTCTCTGATGTTCGGTTCATCCTCAATAATTAAAACCTTTTTCATGTTGCACCACTGCTTTCTTTATTTATCACACCTGTTTAGATTCTTTTTCCGGTTTAATATTCTTATATTTATGAAAGCCAATATCCTTCACGACAGCTTCCGCAATATTCGTGCAATAATCCCCGATTTTTTCAATATTATGTATGATATCAATATACATTACAGTAAATTCAGGGGAACATTTCCCTTCAGAGAGTCTCTTCATATGCTGAACTCTTAATCTGTCTTCCATCTCATTAACTTCTTTTTCCTGTGCCAATACATCTTGTGCAAGTTCAGTGTCTCCATCTTCAAGGCATTTGATTGTATCCGTCGTCATTCTTCGGATGCTGTCAAAGCATTCATATATTTCAGCACTCGCTTTATCTGAAAATTCATATTTATTTTTAATCTTTTCTTTAGCAAATTCAGCAATATTTGTACAGTGATCCCCAATATGCTCTATATCAGCAGCAACGTGAATCATGTCAGAAATTTGAAGAGCCTGATGCTCCGTCAAGCTGGCGGCTGTATAAACTGAAGCTAAATACTTTATTGTTTCGGCCTGAAGACTGTCAACAATATCTTCCATTTCTAAAACCTTTTCCGCGGCCTGCTTATCTTCCCCTAAAAATGCTTTTTTTGCTTCAATAATCATATTTAATGATATATTTGCAATTCGCGAAAGCTCTTTTGTCGCCAGATGTAATGCAAATACAGGGCTCTCAATAATTTTATAATCAAGAAACATAGGTGCAGACGGCGAAATTTCCTTATCTCTGTCAGGTATTAACTTTGTTACAATCTTAACCAGCACCCATATAAAAGGCAGCCATAAAAGCATATTTAAAATATTAAAAAACATATGTGCATTCGCAATTTGTCTGGAAATAATTTCAATTTCTATTCCTTTTGGAGAGATAAAAGTGATAAACTTCGCATAAATCGGGATAATCCAAATGAATACAAAAGTACCTGCCAGATTGAAAATGGTATGTGAAACCGCGGTTCTCTTAGCATTGGTAGACGCACCAATTGATGCAAGCAAAGCAGTTATGGTGGTTCCAATATTATCACCAAATAATATTGGCAATGAACCCTGCAAGCCTACAATACTATGGACGCCATCAGGGCCAGATTGAGATGCCAGATTTTGAAGAACAGCTATTGTGGCTGAACTGCTTTGAACAACAACTGTCATAATTGCACCAATCAGCACTCCTAAAGCAGGAATGTGCTGAACACTTAGCATGATATCTGTGAAAACGGGAGAAGCAGCTAAAGGCTTCATAATTGCCGACATGGTATTAATCCCAACAAAAATGAGCCCAAAGCCAAACATTACCTGTCCGATATCGACAATTTTTTCTTTTTTAAAGAAAAAAAACATGACAAATCCAATAATAACAAATACCCAGGCATAATCTCCGATTTTAAAAGCTATCAGTTGTGCCGTAATCGTGGTACCAATATTTGCTCCCAAAACAACACTGACTGCCTGAGGAAGGGTCATTAGTCCTGCACTGGCAAATCCAATCACCATGACCGTCGTCGCGCTGCTGCTCTGCAGAACAGCAGTCGTAAGGGCTCCTGCCAAGACACCAAGCACCGGATTTTTTGTCAGAACAGCAAGAATGTTTTTCATTCTGTCGCCTGCTGCCTTCTGCAATCCATCGCTCATTAGGTTCATTCCATAAATAAATACAGCCAACCCACCTAACAGAGTAATAATAATTTGGAAAATATTCACACTCATCAGATTATCTCCTTTTATAATAACATATCAAACCCGCTTTTAGCAATTTATCATATACATTATATGGGTTATCGAGGCAATATACTGCTAAGCTTTGTTAACTGAATGTTAATTCCATGTTAAATTTTTTAATTAAATATTCTCAATTTTATTGGCAATAGATTTAATCCCTTCCCCGAACCCCCTTTCAATGCTAATTTTTCTGATACCTTTCACCATTTTGAAACTGTCGTAATCTGTCTCAATATTTATACCTTCTTCATTTTTTAAATCTGTATTTAGATCTGTTACCATTGATTGATTCATGTTATATACTTTAATCAGTTTTTCATCAAGGCTGCAGCAGAATCTGTTTTCCATATATTCTATTGCGCCGATATCTCTTTTAGTAGCTGTCAAGTTCCCTGGATTTTGAATGTTTTCAACTAAATATACAATTCTACAGGAATTTTTCAAGAGCCATAAGGTACTGTCATCAAGGCAGGCATTACAATCAAAAATGATATATTCAAACATGTTCGTCTCTATCAGTTTATTGCAAAATAAACACAAATCATCTGTGCCTAACCCTTTTAACTGGTTTCTTCCCAAACTGGGTTTGAAGTAAAAAACCCCATATTCGTCTTCTTTTAAAAAAGCATTCAAATCCATATCTCTACCTTTATTCAAATAATACAAATAACTTCCTATGGAATCGTATTTTTTCTCCCTTTGAAAGTCTATGTAATTCCAGGTCCCATCGCACTCTTCATAATTAATATAGAGTGTTTTTTTCCCTCTGAACCTGACAAATTCCTGGGCGAGCCCTAATGAAATGCTTGTTTTCCCGCTACCGCCGCAACAACTGAAAACAGAAACCAGTTTGCAGTTATTATCACTTATTGTGGTAACGCTTTTCCCAGTTAATGCATTATATATTATGAACAGAGAACGAATTAATTCTTTCACATTTTCATATTTATACAGGCAAAATATTTTATTTTCAATATCGATACATGCTTCTTTATTGCTTTCAACCAGCAAAACAGGGTAGTCTTTCTCTTGAATTTTCATACAGTCTATTTCTTCCTCTATTAATACTAAGGAAGGATTATCTGTATTTAACAAGGTAATATTCCTTTTATCACATAAAGTAATCATAATTTCCTTAGATAATTCAGAAATGGATTCACTTAAAGCCTTACAGTATTCCATATCGCTTCCAATAAGTAAAATATTAATTATTTCCATAGCAGTCTCCTTAACATTCACGGTAACATTCTCATTTGAATTCATTTATTAACCATATTATATTTTAATTACCATTATATGTCAACACTCTCAAGCCGCCCATTCATTGCCGATTTACAACAGATTCATTGCTCCATGAGCATTTTCCTGGTTTTAAATAATAAAAAAAAACGGGAGTGAATATTTTTATTCACTCCCGCACTTAATAATTAGGATCTATATTGTTTCATCCATTTTAATTATTTATTTATTTACCAGCCTTTACAACAGCTTGCGCCGCAGCAAGTCTTGCAATTGGAACTCTATATGGTGAACATGAAACATAGTGCAGACCAATCGCGTGACAGTACTCAACTGTCTTTGGATCGCCTCCATGTTCTCCGCAAATACCCAGTTTAATATTTGGTCTTGTTTCCTTGCCAAGTTCAATCGCCATTTTAACAAGTTTTCCAACTCCCTTTTGATCAAGTGTCTGGAACGGGTCTTCTTCAAAAATCAACTTATCTCTATAGTCTTTGATGATTTCACCAGCGTCATCTCTGGAAAGGCCTAAGGTCATCTGAGTCAGGTCGTTTGTACCGAATGAAAAGAATTCTGCTTCTCTGGCAATTTCATCAGCTGTTAGAGCTGCTCTAGGAACTTCAATCATCGTTCCTATTAAATAATCAATCTTCATTCCTTCTCTGGCAAAACACTTGTTAATAGTCTCTACAACTGTCTTTTTCACAAAAGCCAATTCTTTTTCAAGTCCAACAAGAGGTATCATTATTTCAGGAATGATATCCATATTCTTTTCCTTTTTCAGTTCAATTGCCGCCATAATGATTGCTTCTGCCTGCATTTCAGCTATTTCCGGATAAGTCACTGCAAGCCTACAGCCTCTATGTCCAAGCATTGGATTGAATTCATGTAAATTTTCAACTGCGTTTGCAAGTTTTTTATATGGTATATTTATCTGCTTGGAAAGAATCTTGATTTCCTCTTCAGTATGCGGTAAAAACTCGTGTAAAGGAGGATCTAAAAGACGAATGGTTACAGGTCGGTCTCCCATTACTTCAAAAATTTCCTTAAAATCACCTTTTTGATAAGGTAAAAGGAATTTCAAAGCTTTTCTTCTGTCTTCTTCTGTATCCGCAAGAATCATTCTTTGAACTGCAGGGATTCTATCTTCTTCAAAGAACATATGCTCAGTTCTGCAAAGTCCTATACCTTCAGCTCCGAATTCTACAGCCTGAGTTGCATCTCTTGGATTATCAGCATTTGCTCTTACCTTAAGGGTTCTGATTTCATCCGCCCATTTCATGATTGTTCCAAAATCTCCAGAAAGTTCAGGAATTACAGTATCAATTTTTCCTTTATAAACCGTTCCAGCAGTTCCATCTAAAGAGATGTAATCTCCTTCAAGAAACGTCTCTTCTCCGATAACAAGTGTTTTCTTATCTTCACTGACACTTATTTCTGAGCAGCCTGCAACACAACATTTTCCCATCCCCCTGGCAACAACCGCTGCATGGGAAGTCATTCCGCCTCTTGCAGTAAGAATCCCCTCAGCTACAAACATACCTGCCAAATCCTCTGGAGAAGTTTCCTGTCTCACTAATATTACCTTTTTGCCATTTGCAACAGCGTTAATTGCATCCACGGCATGGAAATATATTTTACCTGTGGCCGCACCTGGTGACGCCGGTAATCCCTTTGCAATAATAACAGCTTTTTTCAGTTCAGCTCCATCAAACATAGGGTGGAGCAGTTGATCTATTTGTGAAGGTTCTAACCTTGTTACAGCTATTCTCTTATCGATTAAACCTTCTTTTTCCATATCAACAGCTATTTTAACTGCAGCAGATGCTGTTCTTTTACCATTTCTTGTTTGAAGCATATACAATTTATTATTTTCAACAGTAAATTCCATGTCCTGCATGTCAGTATAGTGTTTTTCGAGAAGTTCAGATATTCTTATGAAATCTTTATAAACCTCTGGAAAAGCATCTGCCATTTCAGAAATTGGTTGTGGTGTTCTGATTCCAGCAACAACGTCTTCTCCTTGGGCATTCACTAAAAATTCCCCAAATATTTTTGTTTTACCATTAACCGGACTTCGTGTAAAGGCAACTCCTGTACCAGAGGTATCTCCCATATTGCCAAACACCATCGACTGTATTGTTACAGCTGTTCCCAGGTCTGACGGTATATTATTAATTTGTCTGTATAAAACTGCTCTATCATTGTTCCATGATCTGAATACAGCTTTTATAGCTCCTTTTAACTGTTCCTTATGGTCCATTGGGAATTCAGAGCCTGACTCCGAAACAATCAAAGCTTTATACTGAACAATGATATCTTTCAAATCTTCTGTAAGAAGTTCAACATCAAACTTGTAGCCTTTTGCTTTCTTTTTCTGTTCTAATATAGCATCAAATCTGGTTTTATGTATTTCAAGAACAACATCTCCATACATTTGGATGAATCGCCTATAACTGTCATACGCAAATCTTTCATTTTCAGTTAAACTTGCCATTCCAGCAACTGTATCATCATTCAACCCAAGATTAAGAATAGTATCCATCATACCAGGCATGGAAAAAACTGCACCTGAACGAACTGATACCAGCAATGGATTGGAAGTGTCACCAAATTTCTTACCAGTAACATTTTCAAGTTCCAATAATTTGTCAAATATTTCCTTCATTATATCGTCTGATATTTTATTGCCTTGCTTGTAATATTCATTACAAGCCTCTGTCGTTACTGTAAACCCAAATGGAACTGGCAGACCAATCTTGGTCATTTCAGCCAGATTGGCACCCTTGCCGCCCAATAGGCTTTTCATGTCTTTAGAACCTTCATTAAAAGAATAAACAAATTTCTTCATGTTTCTACTCCCCGTTAAAATATTAACTTATCTTCAATATACGCTTTAACTTTTTCAACTGGTATTCTGATTTGTTTCATAGTATCTCTGTCTCTAATCGTCACGCAACCATCAGTCTCTGTGTCAAAATCAACGCATATACAAAATGGTGTACCGATTTCATCTTCTCTTCTGTATCGTTTCCCTATTGATCCCGTTTCGTCATAATCAACCATAAAATGTTTGGAAAGCTCTTCAAATATTGGTTCTGCGATTGGGCTCAATTTTTTTGCCAATGGCAGAATTGCCGCTTTAAATGGTGCAATGGCAGGATGAAAATGAAGAACAATTCTTGTGTCTTCTTTGCCATCTGCAGCTGTTAATATTTCCTCATCATAAGCATCAACAAGGAATGCCAAAGTAACCCTGTCTGCGCCAAGAGATGGTTCAATACAATAAGGAACATATTTTTCGTTTGTTTCCGGGTCAATATAGTTCATTTCTTGCCCAGAATGTTCTATATGCTGTTTTAAATCAAAATCCGTTCGGTCTGCAATACCCCAAAGTTCTCCCCATCCAAAAGGAAACAGGAATTCAATATCTGTAGTAGCATTGCTGTAATGAGAAAGTTCCTCAGCCTCATGATCTCGGAGCTTAATATGCTCTTCCTTTATTTTTAAATCTAAAAGCCACTTAACACAATACTCTTTCCAGTAATTGAACCATTCCATATCAGTTCCTGGCTTGCAAAAAAATTCAAGTTCCATTTGTTCAAATTCTCTGGTTCTGAAAGTAAAGTTACCAGGTGTAATTTCATTTCTGAATGATTTTCCCACCTGCGCAATGCCAAAAGGTATTTTTTTCCTTGAAGTTCTTTGAACATTCTTGAAATT
>JAENWH010000134.1 GCA_016650135.1 Peptostreptococcaceae bacterium | reverse complement strand
CTTTCTGGTTTTGAATTTTGAAATCATTAATCCGAAAAACCAGTTAAAAATAATAGAAGAAATCATTATGAAGACAAACCAAGGTTCTCCCCATGCATAAAAACCCAAGCTTGAAATTAACAATAAAACGTTTTGCAGTTTTCTGCTGAAACGAAAGACCGTATAATATAATATTGTAACAACAGGCAAAAAACATAATATGAATATTAATGATGAAAACAGCATTAAATTTCTCCTAACTAATATATATTGTTCAGATAGTCATCCATCTTTCACACAGACTTTTTATTTTATCATATTTCATGTAAAATTCATACTTGGGCTAAAAATCTTTCATTATTGCCTTTATTGTATTTTTTGCATTTTCCCGAAAAGCTTCCTTCGGTTGTTCGGCTTCTCTTGCACTGCTCCAGTATTTTTTAGTATATTCCTCTAAAATCTCTTCAAAGTTCATTTTTTCATTATGTAACCGATAAAGATAATTCTTTTTTTCTTCTGCTGACTCAATGAAAATCTTCCAGTAATCATCAATAAAAAAATCCGGTACATATCCATAATGTGGAGAAATTAAATGCTTAACAGGATAGCCTTTGCATTTATTAAGTGCATCCATCGACTCCTGATAACTTTTTAATATTGGTATATGCATAAAATCCGGAGATTCTAAAACCCCGGTGCTTTCACTCGCAAACATTATCCCATCAGGTTCTAAAACATAAGTCATAGAACAATCTGTATGCCCTTTTGTTTCAATAGCAACAATATACTCTTCTCCTAAATATACTCTGTCAAAATCATTAAGTATTTGATCGATTTTCAAACCTTCCATTAATATTTCTTCATTCCCATGATTTTTATATTTTTTCCAGGCAACTTTACCCAGTTCTGCCATTTTAGACTTAGCTCCATTACTGGCAAAAACCCGTTTACAATAATTTGCACCGTAAACGATAGCTTCCGGCCATGTTTTCAGAACATATGGCAATCCTCCAATATGATCATAATGTGTGTGTGACAAAAAAATCATATCCAATTTTCTATTCTCTGCTGTCAGAATTTCTTTAATATTACCTATCATATCTTCAGCACAATACGCCATTCCACAATCCATCAAAACCGTTTTATCAGTACCCAATATTAAGAAGGCTTCACCGCCTGAACCGGCTGTAACCCTTAGTATTTTATCGGGATATTTTTTCCTATCGTAACCTGGAAAATCTCTAAAACCATATGATATCATTTTATTTTCCTTATTATTTCTATATGTTTTAAAGTAATTTGTTATAAGCATAAGTATTATTCCAAACCCAAAAAACCCTTCTATTGGGAACATGTAAGCAACAACATTGGTAAACCCTACCAAACCGAACAGAAAACCAATCCATGCGATTATAATAATCAGCAGTTTTTTCCTTGGGCCATTCTTCAACATAGTTGTAAATCCGTAATAGTTGCTTGTTGCAGAGGCATACATTGCAAAAATAAGCACTAATGTATAAATGGCATTGATCGACCTTGGTAAATAGTTGGAAAATCCCAACACGGGAAGATCCATAGAATGGGAAAAATATGGTTCAGTCAGCATAGCTGACATTAGTAGAAAGGCTAAAAATCCAAGAAATAAGCCACCAAGTGCAACTCCGATTGTAGCCTGTTTTTCACTTTTTGCATAAATGGACGCTGTTGATACAATTGGTATGATTGCCAGCACATTATACGAAATATATAAAAGAGCTGCTATATACCAGTTTGGTGCAAGTGGACTTGGATTAATAGTTGTTACCGCTGTTTCTACCGGTAATTCAGAAAATATTATAATAACTGATATGGCAATAACGACACAAACTAGGATAGGCATAATCAAACCGAATACATGAGAAACACGGTCAAATCCTCCGATTACTGTAAGTATAACAAAAAAAACTATAATAAAACCACCCAGAATTCGACTGCCGCCGAATTGCTGATGGAACAATGCTCCGCCAGCTGCTGACATAGTCATTAATACGGTAAAAAGCATTAACGCCATAAAGTATCCTACCAGTGATATCAGTAATTTATTCCCGCTGGGGACTATTACTGTACCCATATTATTTGTATTAAGCTTTCTGGCGATTTTGCTTGTCATAATGCCAATTACTATAAACAGAAGTCCAACAAAGCCAACCCCAATATATCCATTATTTCCAAAAACACCAAAAAACTGCCAAATCTCTCTGCCAGATGCAAATCCTGCTCCCATAATTGTCCCAACGTATACGAGTGCTATATTTAAGATGCCCAATTTTTCATTTTTCATTTATTATTATATCTTTCTTATACTTCGTGTACGGCTTCACCTGCCTGACGGGCTTTCTTGGAAGCCTGGACACGACTCTACTTTCTTGTATTCTCCATAGGTAAAGAAAACCAGACCAATCCAAATGACGACAAAACTAAAAAACTGAACTGAATCGAAGGCTTCTTTAAATAAGAAAATTCCTAGTAAAAGGGTAATTGACGGAGAAATATATTCTATAATTCCCAAATTTACCATTGTAATTCGATTTGCTCCCATTGTAAACAGGATTAATGGAACTGCCGTACAAAATCCAATCAAGGATAATAAAAAAATCTGAAAATTCGAAGCCACTCCAAAAGCCCCCATCCCGTTTACTTCATAATAAACAACCATGCCAAGTGCGACTGGCACTAAAAACATGGTTTCATACAGAAGTGATAGAATAGCCTCAAGTCTGTAACTCTTTTTAATAGCAGTATACATGGCAAAGGTTACAGCGATGCTTAGCGCGATAATAGGAATTTCTCTGTAGTATGCCAGCATCATAACCACACCTGCCACTGCAAAACCTAATGCGATGGTTTTATATTTCCCCAGTTTCTCGTTGAATAACATGACCCCAAAAACAGAAATTATAATAGGCTCTATATAGTATCCAATACATGTTTGAATAACAAAATCTGCATTTACAGCAGCAATATAGATGCTCCAGTTTAAAGTAATTAAAAGACCAGCCAAAAAAAACTTCAACTTGTTCCCCTTAATTCTAAGAGGAGCCTTTATTCCTTCCATTCCATAGAGCTTTAAAGATGCAATGAATGTTACAATTGCGACAAAAATAATTCGGTAAAAGATAATTACAACAGAATCAACAGGTCGCAGCGCTTGCCAGTAAATCGGTAAAAACCCCCATGTTAAGGCGCTGAAAATTGCGCAAAGCATACCGATTTTATAATCTTTGCTTCTCATTCGTTTTTATGCCTCGCTATCTTCTGTTTCTTCTATATAAGGATCCGCATCCTCCTCTTCGTCTTCAACCTCAGCCATCGCGGAGGAATACGATACAATATATTCATCTATTTCATAAGGTACACAATCTTCAAAATTATAGGAATAATGTTCTTTATTTAATTTTTCTATTCTGTAGGATATGATAGCTTCAAGCAGAGGAACTGAAATAATGGTTTTATCGTTTTCTTTTGACATATGAACGATGCTGTCTCTAATAAACCAGTTTCTGAATTTATAGATTTCTTCCACAAATATAGGCAGTTCATCTCTTTCCTCGTCTTCTTCAGCTGTTGCAATTGATTCAGCTAAACCTAACAGCATCATTTTAACAGAGGTAATAAAAGTATATGCATCAATTCCATCTTCTTCTGGGATTCCTTCAAGTGCATCATCCAAATAAGTCTCAATAAATTCACCCAAAGTCACCATGTCTACTTTTTTTATCAGGGAGTATAAAGCATCATATGTTATTTCGCCTTCATACTCGATCAAATCTGCAAAGTTTTCATAAAATTTAAATTCTTCCGGTTCTTCAATATCAAGGATTTCTAATAATTCTTCTAATTTCATTTTACTTGCCCTCCATTCTAAATTCTTCCAGATCAAAACTCTTAAATTTAACTTTTACTTCAGAATTTTCAAATATTCTATCTATCATATTCATGAAATTCTCGGAAAGGTCACTGGCATAAAATACATTTTCGTAATTCGGCTCATCTGCGACTAAATTTTTCGCCACAAGTTGTTCAACTATAGTAGAAATTACTATTTCTGAAGGATCAATTATTTTCAAATCAGAATAAATCTTTTCTATATTTTTTCTAATTAAAGGATAATGGGTGCAGCCCAGCACCAGCGTATCAATATTATTATTTTTAATAAAATCATCCAAATAATATTTTATTGTCAGGTTCATAATATCATTTTCAATGATACCCTCTTCAATTAATGGAACAAAGGCTGGACAGGCAACAGAAAAAATCTTTTGTTCCGGGCTCAGTTTTTTAATCAGTTTTTCATAAATCCCGCTTTTTATTGTAACCTTTGTACCAATGATTCCAATTTTATTATAATTATCACTTACGGCGGCAATTTTCACAGCAGCGGGCTCAATGATTCCTATGATAGGTATTTGTGGGAATCTTCGTTTTAAATCCTCTAAACTTGTTGCACTTACTGTATTACAAGCTATTACAATCATCTTGACATCTTGTTTGACTAAAAAATCGGCTATTTCAATTGAGAAACTTTTAATTGTTGACACTGCCTTTGAACCGTATGGCGTCCTTGCGGTGTCCCCAAAATAGACAATCTTTTCTTCAGGTAATGCTTTCATCAAATGAGGTATGCACGTTAAACCTCCAAGTCCAGAGTCAAAAAAACCTATTGGTCTATTGTTCATTCTATTTATTTCCTTTCAGGATGTGCTATAATATATTAGAATACTACACACATTATATTATATAAATCATTAAAAAAGAATAACTATTTAATTAAATGGGAGGATTTTTATGAATGCCAAGAAAACCATGACTAGAGATGAAATGCCAGCCGACTTCAAATGGAATATTGAAGCAATGTATCCTGACGAATTGGATTGGGAACAAGATTTTTTGGAAGTTATAAAATTATACGAACAATACGAAACATATTCCGGCAGATTAGCAACTGATTCAAAAACTTTATTAGAAGCTTTTAAAGATAAAGATAAAATATGGCAGTTATTAGAAAAAATTTATGTGTATTCAAGAATGAGAAGAGATGAAGACAACCGACTTGATAAATACCAGACAATGAATGACAGATGCAGTTCACTGGTTGCGAAGGCATCAACAGCCATGTCATTTTTCACACCCGAATTATTAACCATTCCCGAAGTGAAATTGTATGATTTCATTGAAAATGAAGCAGGACTTGAAATTTACAAATTTGCTGTTGATAATATGCTCCGTGAAAAGGCGCATATACTATCCAACGAAGAAGAGAATATTATTTCTCAATACAGTGAAATAACCGGGGCTACTAATGATATTTTTACAATGCTGAACAATGCAGATATTAAATTTGGCACTATAATGGATGAGGATGGTGATGAAGTTGAACTGACACATGGAAAATTCATTGGTTTTATGGAAAGTAGCAACAGAGAACTTCGTAAAAAAGCTTTTGAAATGATGTACGGTGCCTATATCAAGCAAATCAATACAATAGCAACCACATATAATTATAATACAAAAACTGATGTCGTCATTTCACGAATAAGAAATTATCCTTCCTCTCTTGACGCGGCTCTTTCTGGAGACAATATTTCTCCTATGGTTTATGAGAATTTAATAGAGACAGTTAACAAAAATCTCGGGCTTATATACCGTTATATGGAGATTAGAAAAAAAATTCTCAAATTGGATGAATTGCATATGTATGATATCTATGTCCCTCTTTTTAATGCACCGGCTAAAACCCTTTCCTATGAAGATGCTCTTCTGCTGATGAAAAACGGCATGTCGGTTCTTGGAACTGAATACTTGGAAAGAGTTGAAGATGGTATAAAGGACAGGTGGTTGGATGTTTACGAGAATCAAGGGAAAACAAGAGGTGCCTATAGTTTTGGAAGTTACGACAGTATGCCTTACGTTTTATTGAATTACAACAACAAATACAAGGATATCTTTACCCTGACACATGAAATGGG
>JAENWH010000195.1 GCA_016650135.1 Peptostreptococcaceae bacterium | reverse complement strand
TTGGGTGATTCAATGGGTCTGACGTTGGCCAATTTGAAAACGCAATCATTTTCTGGCAACGGTAATTTTCAGTTTCATAGCCAACTGCAAAATCTCCTATGCTTGCAAGCATAGCCTCAAAAGGTTTTGATCCAACTTTTGTAAATAGATATTTCCCTTGGAAACTGCTTTTATCAGCATTATTTGCATTCGTATTTGTTCCTGTATCACCATCAAATTCAATACCTAACAAATATGAGATCACATACGCACTGACATCCTTTTTATATACACCTGATGCATGGCCTTTTACTGTTTTAATGGTTATATTGCCATGAACAGCATCAATTACATTTTTAACTTCATTATTGAAATCCGCATATACATTTTTATTCCACATATCTTTTTCTTTTGCTACTAATTCTTCATTCACGTAAGCTCCTTGAATCAGATATAGCGGTTTATTTTCGTACTTGTTAAATTCAAACAGAGCATCATAAAAATCGGGGCTTTGCAAAGTATAAACTCTTATGAAATTGATATTCATATCAGATATTTCGAGAAACCATCTCAAATATTCCTGTTTTGTAATCCCAATATCGCCAGGATAGTATCCCGGCTTGCCAAGGCCTATATTAATACCAGTAATAAATGTTTCTTCTGACCCTTTATAAGTGTTAATGATTATTTTATCCTCTTTAACGTATGAATTATATTGAATTCTTTTGCCGTCAACAATTTGATTTCGCAGCAGACTTTCATGGTTTTGTGAAAATTTAAGACTGATTCCCAAAAAAATAAGGATGAATAAAATTGTGCAAAAGATTAAATATTTCTTCACTGGTTTGTTTCTCCTTTTCATTAAGATTTTATCGGACTAAAGTTAAAATAAGCTGAGTTGATCTGTATCAGGAATACCCGCCAACACGCCATGCTGCCTAAGCGATTCAATCGCTGTTTTGTTGGCTTTAGCCCTTTTTTTGATTTCCTCAATGGAATGGAATGGTCTTTTAAGGTGCTCTTCAACAATCAGTTTTGCTGCATTTTCTCCGACTCCTGAAAGAGCCATCAGTGGAAGCAATACTTTCTCATGAAGAATTTTGAACTTTGATGCATCGGATTCTCCGAGTCGTGCTTCTGTGAACTCAAAGCCACGGGCATACATCTCATAGGCAATTTCAAAAACCGTTACGGAATCCTCTTCCTTTTTGGTGGCGTTTTTCCCTTTGTTTTCAATCGCTTCAATCTTTTCCAGAATGGCCTTCGGCCCTTTGAAAATCACTTCCGCATCAAAATCGCTGACTTTCGTCGTAAAATAAGTTGCGTAAAACTCTCTTGGATAATAAACTTTGTAATACGCTATTCTGTAGGCCATCATTACATAAGCCACGGCATGAGCTCTTGGAAACATATACTTGATTTTATTACATGAGTCAATATACCAGTCCGGCACATTATTCTGTCTCATCAGCACCATGTCACTTTCGCTTAAGCCCTTGCCCTTTCTGACGTTTTCCATGATTTTGAAGGCATTTCCGTTTGGCAGTCCCTTATGAATCAGATAATTCATAATGTCATCTCGGGTAGATATGGCATCCTTCATTGTTGCAACACCGGTTTTAATATATACCTGTGCATTGTTCAGCCAGACATCCGTACCATGAGAAAACCCTGATATTCTGACAAGATCTCCAAATCTGGTGGGCTTGGTGTCGTCCAGCATCTGTCTGACAAACTTCGTTCCAAATTCTGGTATTCCAAAGCTCCCATGTCTGTATTTATAGTTTTCATCTTTAATGTCGAGGGTATTTGTGCCCAGGAACAAACCCTTCACCTTTTCATCATGAAGAGGTACCTTCAGTGGATCAACACCGGTCATATCCTGAAGCTGTCTGATCATCGATGGCACATCATGTCCCAGGATGTCCAGTTTTAAAAGATTTTCATCGATAGAATGGTAGTCAAAATGCGTCGTAATAGTCTCAGTTGATGTGTCGTTCGCCGGATGCTGAACGGGACAGAACTCATAAATTTCATGGCCTCTCGGTACGATTATTATGCCACCCGGATGCTGACCCGTTGTTCTTCTGACTCCTGTGCAGCATTCAGTCAATCTTTCAATTTCCCATTTGTTGACGGTATGTTCTCTATCTTCAAAATATTTCATTACAAAACCATATGCTGTTTTGCCAGCTATTGTACCTATGGTTCCGGCTCTAAAAACATTTTCCTTACCAAAAATTTCTTCTACATATTTATGAGCAACACTTTGGTACTCCCCCGCAAAATTAAGATCTATATCAGGCTCTTTATCACCTTCAAAGCCAAGGAACACTTCAAACGGGATGTCAAATCCATCCTGTTTCATCAGTTCACCACAATTTGGGCATTCTTTTCGGGGCATATCCACACCACAGTCATATTCATCGTTGTCTCCCCATTCGAAATGCCTGCATTTTTCGCATATGTAATGTGGGGCAAGAGGGTTTACCTCAGTAATGCCATCCATAGTAGCAGCAAATGAAGATCCTACTGAACCTCTTGAACCAACCAGGTATCCGTCCTCTAAAGATTTTCTTACCAGCATTTCCGCTGATACATACATAACTGCATAACCGTTATTTATAATAGAATTCAGTTCTCTGTCCAGCCTGGCCTGAATCTCCTCCGGTAAAGGATTTCCATAAATCTCCCAGGCTTTTTTCATACATTTATCTCTTAATATCTCTTCCGCATGATCAATTTTCGGCGGGAATTTACCTGTCGCAATCGGTCTTATATTTTCAATGCTTTCTGAAATGATATTCGTATTTTCCACAACAACCTGATAGGCCAGATCTTTACCAAGGTAACCGAATTCCTCAAGCATTTCATCGGTGGTTCTAAGGTACAACCCCTGATCTCCTTCTATATCCTTGTAGCCTTGTCCTGCCATTAATATCTTTCTGTAAAGAGCTTCTTCAGGCGTCGTGTAATGGGAATCACAGGTGGCAACCACAGGCTTCCCGTACTTCACGCCTAGCTCAACTATTTTTCGATTAATGTCCTTTAATGCTTCCTGGTCCTTTACCGTTCCATTTTCTATTAAAAACTGATTGTTAATTAATGGTTGTATCTCAAGATAATCATAAAAATTTACAATATCCTCTATTTCTTTCTCTTTTCCTTTGATAATATATTGATAGATTTCCCCTGCTTCACAGGCTGATCCAATGAGAAGCCCTTCTCTGAATGCCATAAGCACTGATTTAGGAATTCTTGGTTTCTTATAAAAGTAATCCAAATGAGATGTGGAAACCAGCTTGTAGAGATTCTTTAATCCCTCTTGAGTTTTTGTCAGAATAATTACATGATTAGTTCCTGCAGCTTTATAATCTATTTTCCCGTTTTTATCAATATGCATTTTATCATCAAACAGATAGCCTTCAAGCCCGTAAATAATTTTTATATCCAGTTTATTCTTTTTTACCACCTTGGGCGCTTCCGGGAAAGCCTGAACTACACCATGATCCGTAATGGCAATTGCCTTATGTCCCCATTTTGCAGCAGTTTTAATCATTTCAGAAATTTCATTGAGTCCGTCCATAGCGCTCATCTTGGTATGGGCATGAAGTTCAACTCTTTTCACTTCGCTGCTGTCTTCTTTGGAAATTTTTTCAAATTTCTCAATATCCTTGAACATAACGACAAGCTGATCTTCATACGTATCCCATTCAGCATTTCCTCTTATTTTAACCCAGTCACCCGGCTTTAACAGCTCATCGATTTCCTCCCATTTTTTTATGGAAGTAAATCCTTTCACACATACAGATGTTTTTTTGTCTGTAATGAGTATTGTGACCAGCTTTTTATCATTTTTAATTGTTCTTGCGTCTTTTTTAAATATGATTCCTTCAAAGGCTACTAATCCACTGTCTGGATTCAGTCCCGCCAAGTCGACAAGGTTATCATTAATCAGTTTTCCCATGATTCGGTTGCCACTTGCTGCTTCTTCCTTAGAAGATTTTCTTCCTGTCCAGTTTGTTTCTGCTTTGGCTGTTGTTTTTTTAGCTTTACCCTCGCCAGCCTTTTGATCTCTATGCATCTGCTCCATTTCCTTTGCAGAAGATTTATCCTGATTTTTTGCGATTTGATCATAGGAGTCAATATGATTGTCAAAAACTACTGTTGTTTCAATACCAAAGGTTTCTCTTAGAAGTCTTTCGAATTTTTTTGCCACCTTCCAGTTTAACTGTTCCACCGCAATATTGCCAAGTGCATAAATGGTCAGATTTTCTCCATCAAACAAATACTTGTCTGCTAAAATCGTTTTTGTCAGTGAGGCAAACTCTCCATTCACAAGAAAAATCATGTGTTCAATATATAATTTAACAATTTCTTCCTTCATTAAAATGATGTCGATATAGATGAAATTCAAATCCACGGTTTTCAAATGAGGAATCTGATTGATAATTAAAGCCTTGATTCTCAAAGTGTCTTCGTATGGCAAAACAAAATTCAGTTCTATATCTAATGTAAGAACTGAACCGTCTTTTGACATTTTTGCACGTCCCAGGGAAAAACTGTATTCCTGCTTTGCATGCCTGCCTATTTTATTCCAACTGATTG
>JAENWH010000069.1 GCA_016650135.1 Peptostreptococcaceae bacterium | reverse complement strand
GTCACTACATGTTTTTTGTGTTTCATTGCTTCAAGCATGAATGAGGTTGCGGGTTCAATCCCGCCTAGCAACTCAATTACTATTGAAATCTCGGGATCTGTAAAAATATCATTTGGATTTTGAGTGAACTGATCTTTTGAAACAGTCACGCCTCTTTCCCTGTCAACATCCTTTTCAAGTATTTTTGTAATTTCAATATTTACACCTGCGTTTTGCGCAATCGTTGTCTTATTCATTTCCAAAGTTTTATAGGTGCCTGTTCCAATGTTTCCGAAACCCATAAGACCCACTTTAACCGTATTCATAAAATCCTCCTTAAATACTAATCACAAAATTATATAACAAAAGATAAAATTTGTCTTTATAAAAAGCGAAAAAAAATATATTATATAAAAAGACAGGGGGTGAAATTATGCCAATACATATTGTTTTTGTTGAACCGGAAATACCGCCTAATACTGGTAATATAGCAAGATCTTGTGCGGCAACTGGAAGTGTGCTGCATTTGGTGGAGCCATTAGGGTTTTCCATAGATGAAAAAAGTGTTAGAAGAGCGGGTCTTGATTACTGGCAGTTTGTGAATCTTGAAGTACATAAGAGTCTGGAGGATTTTCTGGAAAAATACGGTGATCGAAACATGTATCTTGCAACAACAAAAGGAATGCAGCTTTATTCAGAAGTTGCCTATAAGGATGGAGACATGCTGGTATTCGGAAAAGAAACAGCAGGCTTACCGAAAGACTTTATTGAAAAAAACCAAAATAATACAGTTAGAATCCCAATGAGTAAAGATACGAGGCTTCGATCATTGAATCTTTCGAATTCTGCCAATATTATTTTGTTTGAAGCCTTAAGGCAATTAGGCTTTCCAAATCTGAAATAAAATGGTATAATTATTGCAAAGAATTGTATGTGGATTAAGAGCAACCTGATTGAAATTGCGTATGTATTTAGAACAAATGAATTGAAAACGCCCGCAGATTTAGTAAAAATTGATTGAAAATGTGTAGATTCTAGATGAATTTTAATACAAACAAATTTATTTTTTTAACACAGAGGAAAATATGAAACTTGGATATGGCTTAACAATTGAACAGTCACAAAAGTTAGTGATGACACCTGAATTGATTCAGGCGATACAAATTCTTCAGTTTAATACGCAGGAGCTGGAGAGTTATGTCCAAGAACAGCTTCTGGCAAATCCTGTGCTTGAAAATGAGGCACCAGCGGAGCCAGTCAAAGCAGAACCGGCAGAATCTTTAGAGCCGGTTGAACCGGTTGAACAGACAGTTGAAAAGGCAAAAGAAGAAACGACAGAAATCGAATGGCAGGAAAAGATTTTAGAGCAAGGGTATCAAGGGTATGATGATATCAGTTATAAGCAATATGAGCATAAGACTGAGAGTGCGGAATATTCGTATGAACAGTATACAAGCGCAGAGATAACGTTGCCTGAGCACCTGTTGTTTCAGCTGCAATTTGCGCCAATAAAGAAGAGTTGCAAAGAAATTGGAAAATATATCATAGAATCATTAAATGACAATGGGTATATGACACTTACCGTTGAAGAAATTTCCTCCGTTTTCAAAACCACAAAAAAAAATATTGAAATTGTTCTGGGTGTAATACAAACATTTGAACCCTATGGCGTAGGAGCAAGAGATTTAAAAGAGTGTCTGCTGATACAGTTGAAAAACAGAGGAGAAGTAAGTGCGGAGGTAGAGGCGGTTATTACAAACTGTCTGGAGGATATAGCCTCAAACCGTATTAATGTCATTTCAAAAGAACTTGGTATAACAAATAAGGAAGTTCAGGACATAGGAGATTTGATTCGCAGCCTTGAGCCTAAACCCGGCAGAGAATTTGCCACTCAGGCGTCTACCAGGTATATAGTGCCAGATGTATTAGTTGAAAAAATAGATGATGAATATATTGTGACAGTAAATGAAACAAGTGCTCCTAGACTTACAATAAGCCCATATTATAAAAGGTTAATGCATGAATCCGGAGAGGACCCAAATCTCGCCAGTTTTCTGTCGGGTAGGTTTAATTCTGCAGTCTGGTTAATTAAAAGCATAGAACAACGGAAGCAAACGATATATAATGTGGTCAGGGCTGTTGTAAAATATCAAAAAGACTTTTTCGATAGGGGCAGTAAACATTTGAAGACTTTAACTTTAAGGCAGATTGCTGAAGATGTTGGAATTCATGAGTCAACAGTAAGCAGATCTATTAATGGGAAATACATGCAGACTCCAAGAGGCGTTTTTGAAATCAAGTATTTTTTCAAAAGCGGAGTCGCAGACGAAAAGGGGGTTGGAATTTCATCTTCAAGCATTAAAACCTTTATAAAGGAAATAATTGCAGAAGAAGACCAGGCATTCCCATTCAGCGATCAGGATATGGTGGCTTTACTCAGTGAAAAAGGGATGGAATTATCCAGGAGAACTGTTGCAAAATACAGGGATGAATTGAAAATACCTTCTTCATCTAAGAGGAAGAGATATTAATATCAATATAATGCAATAAAGGCAATAAAAGTTATTTAAGATAGAGGTAATAAAAGTTATTTAAGATAGAGGTTATTCAGGAGGAGAAAAAATGAGTATTAAAGTAGGAATTAATGGATTTGGGAGAATAGGAAGACTAGTTTTCAGCGCATTGACAGAGCAGGGATTGCTTGGCACTAAATTTGATGTGGTTGCAGTCGTTGACATCACTACTGATGCCAAGTATTTTGCTTATCAGTTAAAATATGATTCAACGCAAGGTAAATTCAAGGGTACGTTATCAACAAAGAAAAGCTCACCAAAGTTAGCAGACGATGATATCCTTGTTGTTAACGGACATGAAGTAAGATGTGTAATGGCTACAAAAGAACCTTCTCAGCTGCCTTGGGGTGAGTTGGGCGTTGAATATGTAATCGAATCAACCGGATTGTTTACACAATCAGAAAAAGCAAAGGGACATCTTGAAGCAGGCGCAAAAAAAGTTATTATTTCTGCACCTGGTAAAGGAGATCTTAAAACAATTGTAATGGGCGTTAATGAGCAGGAATATGATGCAAAGCTGCATAATATAGTTTCAAATGCATCTTGCACAACCAATTGTCTGGCACCCCTTGTACATGTATTACTCAAAGAAGGTATTGGTGTGGAAACTGGTTTGATGACCACAATTCATTCCTACACTGCTACACAAAAAACTGTAGACGGACCTTCAAAAAAAGACTGGAGAGGTGGAAGAGCCGCTGCCATTAATATTATTCCTTCAACTACAGGAGCCGCAAAAGCCGTCGGAGAAGTATTGCCGGCAACAAAAGGCAAACTGACAGGAATGGCTTTTAGAGTCCCAACGCCTACCGTTTCAGTAGTTGATCTGACATTTAATGCGGCCAGAGATACTTCAATTCAGGAAATTGACGGATTACTGAAAAAGGCATCTGAAACTTACCTGAAGGATATCTTAGGATATGGAAATGAAGAAGTTGTATCAACGGACTTTGTCCATGATCAGAGATCGTCAATTTATGATTCCCTTGCAACGCTGCAGAATAATCTCCCTGGAGAAAAGAGATTTTTCAAGGTTGTTTCATGGTATGATAATGAATGGGGATATTCTAACAGAGTAGTAGACTTATTAACTTATATGGCTGGAAAATAAGAGGTGTATTATGAGTAAGAAAACTGTCAAGGATATTGAAGTAAAGGGGAAAAGGGTCATCGTAAGATGTGACTTTAATGTCCCTTTAGATAGTGATGGAAAAATAACTGATGATATCAGGATAACCTCTGCAATGCCGACAATTAAATATCTAATTGAAAAGGGTGCAAAAGTAATATTAATGTCTCATATGGGCAGGCCTGATGGTGAGCCAAACATGAAATTCACCTTAAAACCTGTGGCTGACAGACTGGAAGAACTCTTAAAACAAAAGGTCCAATTTATCAGTTCTTCAGTTGTAATAGATGCCAAGGTTAAGGCGGCGGTTCAAGAATTAAAAAACGGAGAGGTGCTTCTTCTTGAGAACGTCAGATTCCGTAAGGAAGAGACAAAAAATGATGTGGCATTTTCAAAAGAACTGGCGGCGCTGGCAGAGATTTTTGTAAATGACGCTTTTGGTACGGCTCATAGAGCCCATTCATCAACAGCAGGTATTGCAGAGTTTTTGCCAGCTGTATCAGGGTTTCTGATTGAAAAAGAAATTAAATTTCTTGGCAGTGCAGTGGAGCATCCTGAAAGGCCGTTTTTAGCAATTATGGGTGGTTCTAAGGTAGGTGACAAGATTTCAGTCATTGAGAATCTTTTAAAGAAAGTGGATACATTGATTATTGGTGGAGGGATGATGTTTACCTTTTATAAAGCACAAGGCTTAGAAATAGGTAAGTCTATTCTGGATGCAGATAATGTTTCTCTTGCGGCTGAATTGCTCATAAAAGCGGAAAAAGCCGGAGTAAAACTATTATTGCCAGTGGATCTGATTGCGGCAAAAGAATTCAGGAATGATTCAGAAAAAGGGGTATATTCAAAAGAAAATATACCTGCAGATATGATGGGAATGGATATTGGCCCTAAGTCAATTGAAATATTCGAAAAGGAGATAAAGAAAGCAAAAACAATTATATGGAATGGACCTGTTGGCGTTTTTGAAATGCCAAACTTTGCCGGTGGAACACGAGGGATAGCAGAAGCCATGGCGAACTCGGAGGCTGTTACAATAATTGGTGGGGGAGATTCTGCTGCGGCAGTGGAGCTGTTCAAACTGGCAGACAAAATGACTCATATTTCAACAGGTGGCGGTGCTTCTCTTGAATTTCTTGAAGGCAAGGAATTGCCGGGAGTTGCTGTACTTGAAGACAAATAAAGATATAGAATTAATTATAATCTAGAAAAAGCAAACATCAGGAGGTGGAATTTATGCGAATACCCATTATTGCAGGCAACTGGAAAATGTATAAAACGACAAAGGAAGCAGTTGCTTTCGCAGAAGAATTCAAGAAATTATACAAGGGAACAGATGTTCAGGCAGCGATATGTGCACCTTTTACCCAGCTTGAGAAACTTGTCTCCGCATTTAAAGGAACAGGGATTAAAGTTGGTGCTCAAAATGTTCATTTTGAGGAGCAGGGGGCTTTTACAGGAGAAATTTCTGTTGGAATGCTGAAAGAAATCGGTGTGGATTTCTGCATAGTAGGTCATTCAGAAAGACGACAGTATTTTAACGAAACGGATGAAGCTGTGAACAAAAAACTGCATAAATTATTTGCTGCAGATATTACTCCAATACTTTGTGTGGGTGAGGTCCTTGAAGAAAGAGATGCCGGCAAAGAATTTGAAGTGGTTAAGAGACAGGTTGTTGCTGATCTTGCAGGGTTGACAGAGAAACAGATTAGTAAACTTGTGGTGGCTTATGAACCAGTCTGGGCAATAGGAACCGGAAGAACTGCTACGCCAGAACAGGCAAATGAAATGTGCGCCTTTATCAGAAAGATAATAGAAGAATTATATAATGATGAAATTTCGGATAAGGTGATTATACAGTATGGCGGAAGTGTAAAACCTTCAAATGCCACTGAAATTATGAATATGGAAGAAATTGATGGTGCTTTAGTAGGGGGTGCAAGTCTTGTACCTGAGGAGTTTATGGAAATAATTAATTTTTAGGAGGTAAAGAGATGTCATATATTGAAGATGTAATTGCACGTGAAGTGTTAGATTCAAGAGGAAACCCAACAATAGAAGTGGAAATTTTTCTGGAAGACGGATCACAAGGGAGAGCAATCGTTCCTTCTGGCGCATCTACAGGAATTCATGAAGCGGTTGAACTGCGGGATGGAGATTTATCCAGATATCTTGGAAAAGGTACGTTAAAAGCTGTAGAAAATGTAAATTTTGAAATCGCTGATGAGATTATCGGTTATAATGTTTTTGACCAGGTTGGATTAGATAAATTATTAATTGACCTTGATGGAACACCAAATAAGGGAAGACTTGGCGCTAATGCAATCCTTGCAGTATCCATGGCAGCAGCAGATGCAGCAGCGAATTCACTTGGATTGCCGCTGTTTCAATATTTAGGTGGAGTGAATGCAAAACTGCTCCCAGTTCCTATGATGAATATCCTGAATGGTGGATCCCATGCGGATAATTCAGTAGATATTCAGGAATTTATGATTATGCCGGTGGGAGCCCCCTCGTTTAAGGAAGCAATAAGAATGGGTGCAGAAATATTCCATCACTTAAAGGCAGTTTTGAAATCTAAAGGTTTAAATACATCAGTTGGGGATGAAGGTGGTTTTGCACCAAATCTGAATACAAATGAAGAGGCTATTCAGGTAATACTCGAAGCTGTTGAAATAAGCGGATATAAGGCAGGCACCGATATTATGATAGCCTTGGATGTCGCAGCAAGTGAAATGTATGATGAAAAAACCAAGAAGTACAACCTTCAGGGAGAAGGGGTAATGAAAACCTCTGAAGAAATGATTGCCTATTATGAAATGCTTGTTTCAAAATACCCAATCATGTCTATTGAAGATGGACTCGGTGAAGATGACTGGGACGGCTGGAAACTTCTAACAGAAAAACTTGGTAAAAAAATTCAGTTGGTTGGGGATGATCTTTTTGTAACAAACACGGTTAGGCTTGAAAGAGGAATAAAAGAAGGTATCGCAAATTCGATTTTAATTAAAGTGAATCAAATCGGTACATTAACTGAAACCTTTGATGCAATAGAAATGGCGAAAAAGGCAGGGTTTACAGCGGTAGTTTCTCATAGAAGCGGTGAAACGGAAGATGTTACCATAGCAGATATTGTTGTTGGATTGAATACCGGACAGATAAAAACAGGGTCTCTTTCAAGGACGGATCGAATTGCGAAATATAACCAGTTGATGAGAATAGAAGAAATTCTTGATACCTCCGCACAGTATGCAGGAAAAGATGCTTTTTACAACTTAAAATAACAGTGAACATAGCAAAAACCACTTGATTTTCAAGTGGTTTTATGTTAACATCAAATAGTTAATCTTAAACGGGAGGTGTAAAATGAAAATATTTCTTATGATAGTTCTTACAATAGCTAGTTTAGTTTTGATTGGCAGCATATTGATGCAATCAGGAAACAGTACAGGGCTGTCTGGTTCCATAGGCGGCGGAGCGGAGCAAATTTTTGGCAAAAAGAAGAGCAAAGGCTATGAAGCAATACTGAATAAAATTTCAACAGTAGCAGCTGTTGCTTTTATTGCAGTGTCACTTGCTTTAGTAACAATAGAATAAAACACGTTTTAAATTAAGAAGAACATTTTTTTTTTCAAGGTTTTTAACGTAAAGGATAAGAGGTGTCAATGGCGCCTCTTAATGTCGTTAAAAATAAAAGAGGAGGACTTATTCAATGATGATTTTAGCAATTATTGCACCCATCGTTGCCATTATTGCTCTATTGTTCGCTTATGGATTAGCGTCATGGATTAATAAGGTAGACGAAGGAACCGAGAGAATGAAGGAAATCGCCGGCTTTATCAGAGAAGGCGCAATGGCATTCCTGAGAAGAGAGTATAAGACAATGGTATTTGTTGTTTTAGCATTATTTCTTCTAATTGGATTCGCTGTTGGATGGCTGACCGCGGGACTATACGTTATAGGAGCTTTTTTCTCAGTACTTGCTGGCTTTTTCGGCATGAGAGTAGCTACGAAAGGAAACGTTAGAACGGCAAATGCCGCTATGGAAGTTGGAATGAACAAAGCGCTTAAGGTTGCATTCAGAAGTGGTGCGGTTATGGGCCTTTGTGTTGCAGGGCTTGGTCTATTAGGGCTTGGTACTATATTTATCGTACTGGGAATTGAAGCTAAAGAGGTTATCACAGGCTTTGGACTTGGCGCATCGTCAATGGCATTGTTTGGACGTGTAGGCGGCGGTATATATACCAAGGCAGCAGACGTTGGCGCTGATCTTGTTGGTAAAGTTGAAGCTGGGATTCCAGAAGACG
>JAENWH010000420.1 GCA_016650135.1 Peptostreptococcaceae bacterium | reverse complement strand
GGTGACAAAATGCAGGTAAAGGCTTCAGGGGGCATCCGAGATTTAAACAAAACATTGGAAATGATTGAAGCAGGGGCCGATAGGATTGGCGCCAGCGCTTCCGTTCAAATTCTTCAGGAATATGAGAAAAATAAATAGCATATATTCATTCTAGAACCTTGGCATTCTAAAGTTTAAAAATACCCGCAAATAAAAGTTATCCACAGGATTCCTGTGGATAACTTTTATTTTGTATGAGTAATTGCAATGGGTCTGGAAAAACCAAGCCCAATGTCGGATGCTTATAGTGGGTTTACAATGGTTGCTTCTGAATCAGCTCCACACCCTGCTGAGTTCCCCTCGTCGGTATCCAGATGAATTTCCCTTTCGTGCCCTTTGCCTGAACGAACAAGTACATTGTCAAATATCAGGCCTCTTTCACCGGCAATTTTAATGCTGATAATCTGCTTGTCTTTTACTCCAGCCTCAAGTGCCTGAGCCGGTGATAAATGAATGTGTCTTAATGCGACTATCACGCCATGATCCAGATCAACTTCTCCTGCTGGTCCAACAATTTTGCATCCTGGCGTTCCATCCAGTTTTCCGGATTCTCTTATTGGTGCTTTAATTCCTATTGTTCTGGCATCCGTCATCGAAAGTTCAACCTGTGTTTCAGGACGAGAGGGTCCAAGGACTCTAATTCCTTTTAGCGTCCCCTTAGGTCCGACAATATCAACCTTTTCATCACAGGCAAACTGCCCAGGCTGTACCAAGTCTTTCATTGGCGTCAGTGTATGCCCTTTTCCAAACAAAGTTTCGATATCTGCTGTTTTTAAGTGAAGATGTTTATTTGATAATCCTATTTTTGCTGTATAAGTCATTTTTTTCTCCTTTAAATATAATTATAATATCTTTATGTTCTCTATTTAAATCATCCGAAACAATCCAAAATTTCTAATCAAGAACACTGATATATGGAAGATTCCTGTAGCGCTGGTCATAATCAAGTCCGTACCCAACGATAAATTTATCCTCAACTTCAAAGCCGACATAATCGGCTTTGAATTCAATTCTTCTCCCCGTAGGTTTATCCAGTAATGTACAAAACTTGATTGATTTCGGGCCTCTGGCTTTTAAATATCCTTTTAAATAATTCAAAGTGATTCCCGAGTCAATTATATCTTCTACAACAATGACATGCATATCATCAATGGGTCTGTCGAGATCCTTCAGAATTCTGACAACTCCTGACGATTTTGTCGATGCACCGTAGCTGCTGACAGCCATAAAATCAATTTCGGTATCTATTGTAATATTTTTAACAACATCTGCAAGCCATAGCACCGCACCCTTAAGAATACCTATGAGTAATACTGTTTCTCCTGCATAATCTTTTGAAATCTGAGTTCCAATTTCTTTAGCACGTGAAAATATCTCTTCCTGTGTTATCATTACCTGCCCAACAACATGCTTTTCTTCCATTAATTCTTACTCCTTTTACTTTTACTTTTCCTTATCCTTTTCGTCTACCTTAAAATCTACATCATCAATAATGGTTTTCCCTCTGTATTTTTTCGACAGGTCTTCAGTTTTCGGCCCAAGCCAGTATTTATCAAGTTCTTCTCTTAAATACCATAATATCCAAATCCAAAGAACTAAATCGTCAATCCATCCAATTGGGAACAAAACAGGTGGTATGATGTCCACAGGTAAGATTAAATATATTATTCCAGCAATAATCAGTGCCTTTTTCCTTTTAGACACAGTTTTATCTGCCAGCATAAATCTAATGGCTTTTATCCTCTTTATAATCACCTGAAAACTTAAAAATTGCATTTGCTACCCCCTCTAAATTCCCGAATTATAATATATTCATCCTATAATCAAATTATTCGACAATAAGTTTATCCATTTCTTCCAGCAGTTGATCATATCCTGTTCTTTTCAAGGTAGAAACCGGAATTATGATCTCATCCTCCAAAAGGCCTAAATCTCTTCTTATGACACCAAGAAGCTTCTGCATTTCATTTCTGGACACTTTGTCGGCCTTTGTTGCTACTACAATTCCATTATACCCATAATGGCGAATATATTCACTCATTTTAATATCTTGTTCTGACGGGGCATGACGAATATCAACCAGTAGAATAACTTTCGTTAAACCCTGCCTGTTTTCAAGGTATTGTGCCATCATATCTCCCCAGCCTTCGCTGATGGACTTGGAAACCTTGGCATACCCGTATCCTGGCAGGTCGACAATTCTAAACTGATCATTAATTCTATAGAAATTAATGGTTCTGGT
>JAENWH010000274.1 GCA_016650135.1 Peptostreptococcaceae bacterium | reverse complement strand
TGATTATTTTTACGGATCCTGACTTTTCAGGAGAAGAAATCAGAAAAAAACTGAATGCAAGATTCCCCGATTCAAAAAACGCCTATCTGGGAGTTGAAGAAGCAACAAAAAAAGGGAATGTGGGCATTGAAAACGCATCAGCAGAAAATATAATGAAGGCACTTGATTTGGCAAGGTATACGTTGATGGATAAAAGGCATGAATTTACCCTTGAAGATCTTAGAAAATATGGGTTATCAGGGGTCCAGGGAGCTGCTGACAAAAGGGCGAAGTTAGGGAAGTCACTGGGTATTGGGTATGGAAACAGTCATGCCTTTTTAAAAAAATTAAATCAATTTGGGATTTCAAGACAGGAATTTCTTGAAGGAATAGATAGAGAGTAATCAATGAAACTTTATGCACCATCCACAATCAGAGAAATTAAAGACAAGCATGATTTTAAACTGTCTAAAAGTCTTGGACAAAATTTTCTGACAGATAAAAATATTATAGAAAAAATAATTCAGGCACCGGCAATAACAAAAAATGATCTTGTTATTGAAATCGGCCCAGGAATTGGCACCCTTACATCGGAAGCTGCTGAAAAAGCAGCAAAAGTAATAGCAATAGAAATTGACAGGAAACTGATTCCGATATTAAAAGAAACTTTGAAAGAATATGATAACGTAGAAATATTAAGCAAAGATATTTTAAAGACCGATTTAAATGAATTGCTGGAACAAAACCGAGAATATAAAGGTCAAAAGATAGAAAGCGTAAAAATTATAGGTAATCTGCCCTATTATATTACCACGCCCATAATTATGAAAATACTTGAGGACGGGGTAAAGGCTGAGAGCATAACAATAATGATGCAGAGAGAAGTTGCTGATCGTCTGAAGGCGCCGCCGGGGAGCAAAACGTATGGAGCCATTTCTGTAGCTGTACAATATTACTGTACGATTACGCATATTGTAAATGTACCAAAGGAAGTATTTATTCCCCAGCCGAAGGTTGATTCCTCGGTTCTCAGACTGGATATCAGAAAAGAGAGACCGGTATTTCTGAAGGATGAAAAGGCTTTTTTCAGGTGCGTAAAATCAGGCTTTGGCCAACGCAGGAAAACCTTGCTGAATTCTCTCACAGGAGCAATGGGAGCCTCTAAAGAGGAAGTTGGCAAGGCTTTGGAAAATGTGAAAATTGACAGCAAAAGAAGAGCGGAGACTCTTAGTATTGAAGAATTTGCTAAAATAGCAAATGAACTGCAGGTGAAATAATGGAAAAAATTAAAAGAATATATCTGAAACATTTACATAATTCAATTGGAATGTGTGCTTTTTTGGCACTGACTTTGAATTTTATCATTGAAGCATTAAGCAGACAGTCAATCCTTGAAGGATTAAGTTTTTTTGTTAAAAGCCCATTAGTCTTTCTGTTCAATTCATCGATAATATTTGCATTTTTATCCTTTTCTATTTTATTTAGAAGAAGGTTTTTTGCTTATGTTTTCCTTTCATTATTCTGGCTGGCTCTAGGGATAATAAATGGAATTATTTTAAAAAACAGAATGACGCCTTTTACGACTAAAGATTTAGAGGTTCTTGGGGATGGACTTTCATTGGTAACGAATTATCTGTCTAAAACACAAATCATTTTAAGTTTAGTCGGTTTAGGCATTTTATTAGCCGGAGTAATTGCTTTGGTTATTTTTGCACCTAAACGAAGGCAGTCAATAAATTACAAGAAAAATATTCTTGTAATTGCAGCGATTCTGGTTGCAATCTTTGGTATTACAAACCTGGCGATTCAAACCAAAGTAGTAGATACTTACTTTGGCAATTTGAATTACGCCTACAGAGACTATGGCGTTCCATACTGTTTTTTAAGCACATGGCTGAATACAGGAGTAAAAATGCCGAAAGATTACTCGAGGGCAAGCATCGAGAAAATTATTGGTGATGAGAAAGAACCATCAGTAAAATCAAAAACCAATATCATCATGCTTCAGTTAGAGTCCTTTGAAGACCCTAATTTATTTAACAACATAATATTATCTGAGGACCCGGTGCCAAACTTTAGAGAACTTAAGCAAAATTATTCGACGGGAGTGCTGACAGTGCCAGTAGTTGGTGCAGGAACTGCAAACACTGAATTCGAATCGATAACTGGAATGAGCGTTAAATTTTTCGGTCCGGGAGAGTATCCATATAAGTCTATTCTGACGAAAGAAACCTGTGAAAGTATCCCCTTTGATCTAAAAGAAATTGGCTATTCAACTCATGCTATTCATAATCACAGAGCCGTTTTTTATGGGAGAAACAAGGTTTTTAAAAATCTGGGATTTGATACCTTTACCTCTTTGGAATATATGATTGGTCCAGTGAAAACACCAAAAAACTGGGCAAAAGACGGATTACTGACAGACGAGATTATGGCAGCTTTAAAATCAACACCGAACCAGGATTATATTTATACAATTTCAGTTCAGGGACATGGAAAATATCCGACTTATCAGGTAATTATGAATCCTGCCATTACAGTTAGCGGAGTGGAAAACGAGGCGTTAAAATGGCAATATGAATATTATGTAAATCAGATAAGGGAAATGGATCTTTTTATTAAAGATCTTACTGAAACGTTGGCTAAATATGATGAAAAGGTTGTTTTGGTTATGTATGGAGATCATCTTCCTGCCCTTGAAATGAAGGCATCAGATATGAAATCAGGGTCTCTCTACCAGACGGAGTATGTTATCTGGAGCAATTTTGGTATGCAGAAAAAAGATGAGAATCTAACTAGTTATCAATTAGGTGCTGAGGTGCTAGATCGTATAGGAATACATGAAGGGACCTTGACCAGATTTCATCAGACAAACAAGGATCCTCTTACTTATAAAAATGAACTTCAGACATTAGAATATGATATGCTTTACGGGAGCAAATTCGTTTATAGCGGAGTTTCCCCTTTTATGCCAACCAATATGAAAATGGGGGTTCGGCCAATCACAATCAGCAAAGTTGTTGAAATAATGGGGAAGTTTTATTTAAAAGGGGAGAACTTCACAGAATACAGCAAGGTTTCTTTAGGTAAAGATGTTCTTAAAACAATATACTTAAGCCCTACAGTGCTTGGTTTGCTTGAAGAAGTTAATCCGGCTGACGTTTCAAAAATGAAGGTAAGCCAGGTTGAGAAAAACAAAGAAGAAATATTAAGCACAACAGAGTGACAGAGGTGGAATGAGAATGGTTAAAACAAATGCCATTAGGCAGATAGAAACTAAAAAAATAAAGGTGAAACTTTATGAATATAATGCACCGGATGGGTTTCTGGATGGCATCCATGTTGCTCAGGAAATAGGTATGCCGCTGGAGATGGTTTATAAAACGCTGGTAACACAGGGACATTCAAAGACATATTATGTATGTGTCATACCTGTTGACAAGGAACTTGATTTGAAGCTGGCTGCAAAAATATTTAATGAGAAGAAACTGGAAATGATTCCTGCCAAAGAAATAACTGAAGTTACGGGTTATATCAAAGGAGGGTGTTCTCCCATTGGTATGAAGAAACAGTTTAAAACAGTAATAGACCTTAGCGCTGAAAGACAGAAAACAATTTTAGTCAGTGGTGGAAGGGTAGGGCTTCAAGTGGAGATTGAAACGGAAGCGTTGAGGAATCTGGCAGGAGCACAATTTGGTCAAATAGTATAGAGCAATTAGATG
>JAENWH010000202.1 GCA_016650135.1 Peptostreptococcaceae bacterium | reverse complement strand
CTTTAGCTTTTTAACAAAGAGTAAGAAATAACTCTCCCCATAATTAAGGCCTCTTTTTACTACTTTTGTTACTATTATTTTACCATATATTAGGTAGTAAAAGCTGATAATTGAAAGATTTAAGAAATCCAAGAAAAAAGTCTACTGCTGAAATTTAATTTTCTATGAAGCAAGTTGAACCTTCTACAAAGGGGGTATCAGGGGAGAGAATCTATTACCGCAATATTAAACAAATTGTGCGGAATATGTAATAATTTGTCGAATTTTCATATTTTAACCTCAATAGGAATACACTTATAAGTGATTTAGTTATGCCTGAAATGAATGGATATGAACTTTGCAAACATATCAAATCAAATGAGGGAACACGTGAGATCCCGGTCTTTCTTGTGACATCACTTTCTGCAACAGAAGATGTCCTTGCAGCACTGAACTGTGGAGCAGACAGTTTTGTAACTAAACGTTATCATGAAAACTTTTTTCGAAACAAGTGAAATGGAAGGAGATAAAAAAGCATCCTGAAATTGGATGGAGGATACTTAAATCAACAACTGAATTCTTAGAATTAGCCCAGACTATACTTGAACATCATGAGAGATGGGATGGTGAAGGTTATCCAAAAGGGATCAAAGGGGAATATGATATCAAAGGAAGCCCCTTTTTTGATATAAATATGTTATAATTTATATAGCAATATTTTTATAATTCTTTCAGAATAAACTGTCAATAACAGGCAAGGTGTTAAAATGAACAAAAATAGATTTTCCATACTTTTAATAATAATCGGAGTTATATTGATTTGCGTACCCTTGATAGGAGGTCTTTATAATAATTACCAGCAGGATAAACTGTACACTCAATATGAAAAAAATCTGGCGGAGGAATTTGCCGCCTTGGATAAGACATTAACAGAAACTGTTTCCGGAGATGGTATAGATGTGGCATCAGAATCAGATCCAAACAAAGAACTTGATTTAATCGATGGGATTATGGGGCGTATTAATATACCCGCAATCTCTTCTGATTTATTACTTATAGAAGGATCGTCTTCAAAACAGTTGAAATGGGGGGCGGGGCATGTAACTGGGACAGCAATGCCGGGTGAAGCGGGGAATTGTGCGATTGCAGCCCACAGAAACTATACCTTTGGAACATATTTCAGCAGGCTAAATGAGTTAAAGGTTGGAGATGAAATAGACATAGAATATAAGGGCAAGTCATATAAATATAGAGTGACGGACAGTTTTGTAGTTGATCCAGATGAAGTCTGGGTTTTAGGCAAAACAGAAAAACCGATAATCACTTTAATAACCTGCCACCCAAGGGGAAGCGGAACCAAGAGATTAATCGTTCGTGGCGAACTTTTGGATTAAACTGATTGAAGATAACCTTGAAGATAAGAGGTTCATAGTGTAAAGTTAGAATGGGAAAAATGAAGTCAAAAATAAAATAAGAGTGTCCTCATATGTTATTATGTTAATAGCAACAAAAACAAAAATAACGGAGGCACTCTTATGAATAACAGTATAATCGAAATGTCACGTAAAAGAGAAGGCTGCACCGAATACCTATGCAACGATGTTTGGAGAAGTTCATTATTATAGAACATATTACAAGAACAAGCATAAAAATGAGTATTGTTATCTTTCAGATGAACTTGTTGGAATTAGGCCATATAGAAAAGCCATGTCAAAGGAAGCAGATATTGAAGAAATCAGAAAAAATTCTGGTACCCAGTTTAATCCGAAAGTGGCTAAAATCTTTATAGAAAAAGTACTGAAATAATCAATGCAGAAAAATATGGGGGGCGGAAAGATGAATACGCAAAAGTTTACTCAAAAGTCGCTGGAAGCCATTGGGAAGGCACAGCAGATTGCTATTGAACATCAGAATGTGCAGATTGAGCCGGAGCACTTGCTTTATGCCCTGCTGGAGCAGGAAGATGGGTTGATTCCCAGACTGTTTCAAAAAATGGATGTCAACGTTGAAAATGCATTAAGCACAACTGAAAAATATATTGGTAAAATCCCGGGAGTATCAGGGCCTGGAAGAGAACCGGATAAAGTGTATGTATCCGCCACAGTGGATAAAATTCTGATTGAAGCAGAAAGACAGGCAAAAACCTTCAAGGACGAATATGTGTCGGCGGAGCATATCTTTTTGGCCTATTTTGAGAAGCCAACCCCGGCGACAAAAGAGATTTTTGCAGCTGTAGGAATAGATAAAAATAAATTTTTGCTTGCCTTGAAAGCCGTCAGAAGTTCAAATAAAATAGTCAGTGACAATCCAGAAGCGACCTATGAAGCACTGGAAAAATATGGATATGATTTGGTTGAGCGTGCAAGACAGCAAAAACTTGATCCTGTGATTGGCAGAGACGGAGAAATAAGAAGCGTCATTCGAATCTTATCGCGAAAAACGAAGAATAATCCTGTACTGATCGGGGAACCCGGGGTGGGTAAAACAGCTATTGTAGAAGGTCTTGCCATACGAATTCTAAAAGGAGATGTGCCTGAAGGATTAAAAGATAAAACCGTTTTTGCTTTAGACATGGGTTCTTTAATTGCAGGAGCTAAGTTCAGAGGAGAATTCGAAGAAAGATTAAAGGCAGTTTTAAATGAAATAAAACAAAGTGACGGGCAAATAATACTATTCATTGATGAACTTCATACCATTGTCGGTGCGGGCAAAACAGAAGGCGCTATGGATGCAGGGAACATTCTGAAGCCTATGCTGGCAAGAGGAGAACTTCACTGCATAGGAGCCACTACTTTAGATGAGTACAGACTTTACATAGAAAAGGATGCTGCGCTGGAAAGACGTTTTCAACCAGTAAAGGTAGAAGAACCAACAGTTGAGGATACCATTTCCATTCTACGTGGGCTAAAAGAAAGATATGAGGTATTCCACGGAGTTGCAATATCTGACAGCGCACTAATCAGCGCAGCTACCTTGTCAAATCGATATATTACGGATAGATTTCTGCCAGACAAAGCGATTGATCTGGTAGATGAAGCCTGCGCGATGATTAGGACTGAAATAGATTCCATGCCGGCTGAGCTTGATGAAGCGCAAAGAAAAATCATGCAGAATGAAATCGAAGAAGCGGCGTTGAAAAGAGAAACGGACAAGGCTTCAAAAGAAAACCTGAAAAAGGTTCAGCAGGAACTGGGGAATATGAGAGAAGTCTTCAATTCAATGAAGGCGAAATGGGAAAACGAAAAAGAAAGTATTGGCTCTGTGCAAAAAATTAAGGAAGAAATTGAGAAAGTTAATGGGGAAATAGAAAAAGCAGAGAGAGAATACGATTTAAATAAACTGGCTGAGCTTAAATATGGCAGAATACCGGGACTTCAGAAGAGTCTTGAGCAAGCCGAAGAAAAGATAGGCAATGAAAAGAATACACTGCTTAGAGACCGGGTAACCGAAGAAGAAATTGCAAAAATTATTTCCAGGTGGACGGGGATTCCATTGACTAAGCTTTTAGAAGGTGAAAGAGATAAAATTCTTGGCCTTGATGAAATTCTGCACAAGAGAATCATTGGGCAGGATGATGCGGTAAACAGAGTATGTGAGGCTATTATTAGATCGCGGGCAGGCATCTCAGATCCGAACAGACCGATTGGTTCCTTCCTGTTTTTAGGACCGACTGGAGTAGGAAAAACGGAGCTGGCCAAAGCACTGGCGGAATATTTGTTTGACGATGAACGAAATTTAATCAGGATTGATATGAGTGAATATATGGAAAAATATTCCGTATCAAGGCTAATCGGAGCACCCCCTGGATATATAGGATATGAAGAAGGTGGACAGCTTTCGGAAGCTGTCAGGAGAAAGCCTTATTCCGTGATTCTATTCGATGAAATTGAAAAAGCGCATCATGATGTATTCAATGTTCTTCTGCAGGTATTGGATGATGGAAGAATTACTGATTCTCATGGGAGAACAGTTGATTTTAAAAATACTATTATTATATTAACTTCAAATATTGGTTCGGAATATCTGCTGACAGGAATAAGCGAAGAAGGTATAATAAGTCAGGAAGCCCAAGATCAGATCACCACCTTGTTGAACCAGTATTTCAGACCTGAGTTTTTAAACAGACTTGATGAAATCATTTTTTTCAAGCCTTTGACCAAAAAAGAAATCTATAAAATCATTAATTTGCTTGTTGGCAAACTGGCAGAACGTTTAGAAGAACAGCAACTTTCAATTACCCTGACAGAACGGGCAAAAAGTTTTATTGCTGATAACGCTTATGATTCTGTTTATGGGGTAAGGCCTTTAAAAAGATATCTGCAAAGTAAACTGGAAACGCTAATAGGACGTTTGATAATAAAAGGAGATATTCCTGCAGATGGGCAGTTTGTAATTGACGTGGAGGGAGAAGCCCTTGCGGTAAAATAGAAGGGTGAAAATGATGAAAAAAATACTGTACATGATGCTGATCACAACATTAATTGTGACATCTTTTACTCAGTTTGCATTTGCACAAACTGTGGTTGAAAACCCGAAAGATATTATTATTACACAGCCTGG
>JAENWH010000051.1 GCA_016650135.1 Peptostreptococcaceae bacterium | reverse complement strand
CCCTGAGCCCCAATCTGCATACGTTCCTGGCACACCCGGACGCATTTTCCGCACTGAATGCATTTGTTCGGGTCCCGGCGTATAAAATCGTGTTCTTCATCAATTTTCAATATTTCTACAGGCCCGTTAAGTGACTCTCTGGATACACCGAATTTGTGGGCATAATCAATAAGTCTGCATTCATAATAATCATGGCATCCGCATTCCAGGCATCTTGATGCTTCCTGCTTTGCGTCTTCTTCTGTATGTCCAAAGATGATTTCTTCAAAATTGCCTTTTCTTTCTTTAGAGGACAACTGATCCATCTTAGGTCTGCACAGCCATTCTCTATCCTCGAAGGTTTCCATCGTGAGACTGTTGAACTGAACCAAGGTAGGTTTTTCCAATTTTACCTCTTTGCCCTGCAGATACAAATCGATGCAGGTTGCCGCTTTTCCAGCATCTGCAATAGCTTCAATTGCTATGGAAATCTTATCATTACCGCAATCGCCGCCTGCAAAAACACCCGGCACACTGGTCATATACGTATTCTTGTCGTAGGCTATTCCGCCTTTTCTGGTCCTATCAACGCCGCCCAGATCCAATTGCTCCACTGCCTGTCCAACTGCAAGAATCAGGGTGTCGATTTCCAGCTCTTCCAATTTTCCTTCCACGGCCATGGGGCTTCTTCTGCCGGTTTCATCCGGCTCTCCAAGAGTCATTACCTGAAGAATCATTTTCAAGGCTTTGCCTTTTTCTTGCGAATTCGCTTCCTTCGGATTGGTTTCGGTCGAATGGTCTTCAGTCGAATGGATTTCAGTCGGATAGGTTTCAATCGAATGGGTTTCAATCGAAATAACCTCAATCGGATTTCTTAAGTTTTTGAAGATAACCCCTTCCTCTTCTGCCTCAATAATTTCTATTTCGTCAGCGGGCATTTCATCCTTTGTTCTTCTGTATATATTGTAAACTTCCGTCGCGCCAAGCCTGATAGCCGTTCTGCAGGCATCCATGGCTGTATTACCACCGCCTACAATCGCAACTCTTTTCCCTATGTGAACATGCTCTTTTTTTGCCACCCGCTCCAGGAACTGTATTCCGCCGAGCACCCCCTTGAGGTCTTCACCCTTACAGCCGATGCCCGTTGAAACCCATGCGCCGATGCCAATCAAAACTGCATCATTATCTTTTTTTATCTTTTCAAAGGGTATGTCAATTCCAATCTTGGTGCTGGTTATTATTTTCACGCCCAGATGCTCAATCATTTCTACTTCCTGATCTATGATTTCATTGGGAAGCCTGTATTCTGGGATTCCATAACGAAGCATTCCGCCCAGCTTTGGCATTTCTTCATAAATAGTAATGTGATATCCCTTCCTTGCCAGAAAAAAGGCCGCAGAAATACCCATCGGTCCACCGCCGATGATGGCCACAGATCCATGATCACCAACCAAGTCCAAATCAAACCAATCCGAATTAAACCATTTTGAAGTTGGACTAGCTTGTTCTGAAGCTTCTAGTTTAGATTTCATTGCCTGGTCGGCTGCAAATCTTTTCAGCCACAGAATTGAAACCGGCTCGTCCTTTTGTCCACGTCTGCACTTGTCTTCACAAGGATGCGGACACACTCTGCCGATTGAACCCGGCATTGGAATCTTATCCATAATAAGCTCTAAAGCAGCTTCATATTCTCCCTTTGCAATCAGTGTAACGTAACCCTGGCAATCGGTTTCCGCGGGGCACGCAAGCATGCAGGGTGGGCGACAGTCTCCACCGTGATTTGACAGCATTCCCTCTAAGATTGACTTCCTGTATTCCGAAATGCCGGCTGCTTCCGTTAAAATATACATCCCGTCCTGTATTACTGTTGAGCAGGCCTTTATTAACTCGGCTGAACCTTTCAGTTCAACCACACATATGCCACAATCTCCATGGGCTTCAATATTTTTATCATAGCAAAGATTTGGGATTTCAATCTCGTTTCTGATTGCCGCCTCCAGAATAGTCAACCCTGATTCTTCTATATAGGTAATCCCATTCATCATGAATGTTGTTTTCATTCTTCTCCTCCTATTTTATGCAGTGCTTCCTGCCTTTTTTTGTAATCAGGAAGAATGCTTCCAACCTTCCGCCAAAAGGATCGGTCATGGTTCATATGATATAGATGGCACAGTTCATGAACAACTATGTAATCTATAAGTTCTATGGGTAATGAAGAAATCATAAAGTTATAGGTAATATGCTTTTCAGAAGTGCAACTGCCCCAGCGCCCTCCCACTTTAACAATTTCAACAGATTTCGGTTTAGTCTTCAGGTGTGCCTGATAATATTCAGACCGTTCTTTTGTGATCTTTTTACTACTTTTCGTATAAAATTTCTTTATCTTTTCCAGAATTTCCGGGCCAAGTATTTCAGCCTCAGTTAATCCATCAATATCAATCAATTTCCGGAGAAGCACTGGCTTACCTAAATATTTAATTGTATACAAATTTACCCCCTATTAATGATCAATTCAAATCTTTTATCAAAAGACCTACAACAATACCCGTACCTCAATGCCTTCCTTACTCACAAATGTGAGAGCATAATGCGGTTGCAAAATTAGAACAAGTGTTTGACTTTGCTCCTCAAATACGATACAATATAAGTGTCAGAAAGGAGCAGTTTCTATGTACTTATGCATACACCAACAACTGAAATATCTTTCAAAAGAAGACTTCCTTACCCTAAGGGAACTTTCCCATGCTGCAAAGAATATGTATAATGTAGGACTGTACAATATCCGTCAGTATTACTTTGAACATATGGAATATCTTAGATACAACGATAATTATCATAAGTCAAAGTATAATGAGAATTATCGAATACTAAACAGCAACATGGCTCAGCAGATACTCAAAGAAGTCGACAGTACATTTCAATCGTTCTTTGCTCTTTTGAAGAAAGAAGGCTCTTTTGCGCGTATACCTAAGTACTTGGATAAGTATGGATATTATCCACTTATCATTGGTTTTGTAAGAGTTTCTAATGGCAGATTTTCTGTTCCATTTTCAAACTCATTTAAGAAAAGTCACAAAACCATATATATAAACATTCCTAAAGTGCTTGAATACAAAAGCATCAAAGAGATTAGGATTATTCCAAAGCAAAATGCAAGGTTCTTTGAAGTCCAGTACACCTACGAAGTGCCGGATGAAAAGAAAAATCTTAACAAACAAAATGCACTTGCAATTGATCTTGGAATAGGCAATCTGTGTTCTTGTGTAACCAATGATGGAAAATCATTCATCATTGATGGAAGGAAGATTAAATCTTTTAACCAGTGGTTTAACAAGGAAAATGCACGCCTTCAAAGTATAAAAGATAAACAAGGCGTAAAGGGTATAACCCGTAGGCTGGCAGCACTATGGAATAAACGCGACAATATAGTTCGGGACTATGTTCACAAGAGCTGCAGCCACATCATTGATTACTGTATTACTAATAACATAGGCACTATAATACTCGGTTATTCAAGAGACTGGCAGAATAAAACAAACCTAGGTAAAAGAAACAACCAGCATTTCACAAATCTGCCACTTGGTCAAATAAGAAAAAATCTTCAGTACCGGTGTGAGCGTTATGGCATTGCTTTAATCCTTCAAGAGGAAAGCTATACCTCAAAGGCAAGCTTCTTTGATGGCGATATTATACCTGTATACGGAGAAAAAAATGGAATTCCTAAATTTAGCGGCAAACGCATAAAGCGCGGATTGTATGAGGCTTCATCCGGATACAGGTACAATGCAGACATCAATGGAGCATTAAACATCTTAGTTAAAAGTAAGGTTGTGGACACATCTGTCCTATACCGTAGCGGCGAAGTGGATACGCCACAGAGAATAAGGGTTGCATAACCAACTAATCTTCTCTTGAAGCCCCCACTTCTTTAAGTGGCAGGTAGTTCACTTAATAAGACTAATATGACTCCAATATTTCTGTCAATTTACTTGAATAAGACGACTGTCACGCCCTTATTTCCGTCAATATATCTGTCAAAATTTTTAAGCTGACTGCAGGCTTCCAGAAAAGTTTTTTTGTCATTCAACCAGGCTTCACCGCCGGTAAATGCCTTGACTACACCGATTAAGCTGCTTTCTTTAAGTTTGCTCTTTGTAGCAACCTTAATTGCCCCGCCGACCCCCGTGGAGCCATAACCATGCACTAGAATAACAGCTTTATATCCTGCGCCCTTTGCTGTTGAAAGTTCATTCACAAGTTTTCTCATGGCAACATCAACTGTCGGGTTACCTCTTTCAAGGTTTACTTCCTTAACTTTTATAGCACCCATATATAATACCTCTATTCTTTTACAACTAGTATATTATACCACAGTTCATTTATCCTTTTAACACTTTTTTTAATATAATGAGTCCCTTTTCCAGTTGTTCCCAGCTAATGTTCAGTGGTGGAAGCAGTCTGACCTTTTCTTTGGCAGTAAGGACTATAAGCCCTTCCTGAAGACAGGTATCAGCAATTTCTTTTGCTGTCTTTGTTTTATGCTTGATTCCAATCATTAATCCCAAGCCCGAAACAGTCTCAACTTCATCTATTTCAAACAATTCTTTTCTGATGTATTCGCTCTTTTTATTGATTTCTGCCAGCATTTTCTCATCCAGAGACTCTAAAATATACGCAGCTCCCGCACACACAATAAGATTTCCCCCAAAAGTGGTGCCATGATCACCGAAAGTCAAAACATTTTCGGTTTTTTTATTAAATATGACTGCACCGATGGGGAGTCCGCCCCCAAGTCCTTTGGCAACCGTAACTAAGTCAGGTTGAATATTAAATTGCTCAAATGCGAAGGCAGTACCCGTTCTTCCAATCCCTGTCTGCACTTCATCCACAATCAATAATATATCCTTTTCTTTGCATATTCTGGAAATAGCATCCACATACTCCTGATTAAGAGAATTTACGCCGCCTTCTCCCTGAATAAGTTCAATCATAATAGCACAGGTATTTTCCGAAACAAATTGTTCCAGTTCTTCAGTTTGATTAGGCTCAACATAGAAAAACCCTTCCGAAAAAGGGTGAAAGAAGTGGTGATATTCTTCTTGTCCTGTTGCAGAAATCGTTGCCATTGTCCTTCCGTGAAAAGAGTTTTTCAGCGTGATGATTTCATTTCTGTGTTGCCCGTATTTTTCATTACTGTATTTCCTGACAGTTTTAATGGCACATTCATTTGCCTCAGCCCCCGAATTTGCGAAAAAAACCTTGCTCATGTTTGATTTTTCAACCAAAAGCCTGGCAACCTTAACTGCAGGCTCAGTGTAATACAGATTTGAAGTATGCTGAAGCTTACATGCCTGATCAGTTATCGCTTTCACCCATCCTTCATCAGAAAATCCAAAACTGTTCACCCCGATTCCCGAGGAAAAATCAATGTATTCGTTTCCTTCTAAATCTTTTACACCTGCTCCGTTACCCTCAGCAAGGCATAGATCACTCCTTTTGTAGGTTCCAACAATATACTTTTCATCCTGGCTTTTCAATAGATCCGCTTTTGTTTTTTTCATTTTTATGCCTTTCTAATTCTTATGAAACATCGTTCCAATTCCATCGTTTGAAAACAACTCAATTAATATGGAATGCTCAATTCTGCCATCAATAATAATTGCCTCTTTGACTCCCTGCTTGATTGCCTCAACGCAGCTTTCAACTTTTGGCACCATACCTCCAACGATGATTTGTTTTTCAATGAGATCCGGAATTTCCGAAATATTTACTGAGGTCATTAAGGAATCCTCATTATCTTTTTCCCTTAAAAGACCAATGATATCTGTCATTGTAATCAGTTTTTTCGCCTTTAATGCGCCGGCGATTGCAGCAGCTGCAGTATCTGCGTTGATGTTGTACACCTGCCCCTTTTCATCCGTTCCAACGGTTGCAATGATAGGAATATATCCATTATCCAGAGCCATCATAATCGGTGAGATATTAACACTTTTTATGTCTCCGACAAAGCCAAGATCATCTTCACTTACAAGCTTTTCTACCATAAGCATATTACCGTCGCTGCCGCACATGCCAATTCCCTTTCCACCATTCTGATGAATGAGAGATACAAGTTGTTTGTTGACCTTGCCGGCAAGCACCATTTGGACAATTTCGGAAGTGTCCTCATCCGTATATCGAAGTCCATTGATAAATTTTGCTTCCATGGACAGCTTATTCAGCATCTGATCAATTTCAGGACCACCCCCATGTACAAGCACAACTTTTATGCCTACTATGTTAAGCAGAACAATGTCTCTCATAACCGCTTTTTTCAGGTGCTCCTCTACCATCGCATTCCCGCCGTATTTTATGACGATGATTTTATTATTGAACTTCTGTATATAGGGTAGCGCTTCTATTAAAATTTGTGCACTGATATCCTTGCCAACTTTCATTTTTGTCTCCTTTTGCTTAAAGTGGATTGATTAATCCGCATTGGATTGATTGATCCGCCGACACCAATGCTAAGATCTGTAGGATCCATTTATTTTTACATAATCGTAAGTTAAATCACATCCAAATGCTGTCGCCTCCTGCTGCCCCAGGTTAAGGTCGATAATTATTTTTACCTCATCAGCGGAAAGAATAAGACTCGCTTTTTTATCACTATGTTTGAAATAAGTCGCATCTTTACAAACCTGGATCATCCCCTTATCCGAGGATAGATACACATCAGTTTTATCAATGTTATAGTCCACTTTCGCATATCCCATGGCACAAAGAATTCTTCCCCAGTTGCCGTCTTCTGCAAAAATAGCTGCCTTTAAAAGGTTTGATTCAATTACCGCTTTGGACACAATTCTCGCAGTTTCTATATCTGGTGCTCCTTTAACGACACATTCCAGCAGTTTGGTTGCTCCTTCTCCATCTTTTGCAAGATTTCTAGATAATTCATGGTCTATAAAGTATAAGGCTTTGCAGAATTCCTTAAAATCTTCATTGTCACAATCTATCATTTGATTGGCTGCCAACCCGTTTGCCATGACTGCAACTGTGTCGTTTGTGGAGGTATCTCCATCGATACTTATTTGATTAAATGTATCCTTAATATCATTATTAAGTGCTTTTTGAAGCATTTCACTTGTAATTGCCGTATCTGTCGTTATAAAGCAAAGCATGGTAGCCATATTGGGATTAATCATGCCACTGCCCTTTGCAATGCCAGCTATTCTGCATTTCTTATCCCCAAGATAAAATTCTGTAGCCAGTTCTTTTTTGATTGTGTCTGTCGTCATAATTGCTTTTGCAGCCGCATCTGACCCGTTATAAGAAAGCTTTTTTATGAGATGTGGTATCCCTGTCTCAAATGGAGTTATAAGCATCTCTTGTCCAATTACACCAGTCGAGTTGACCATTACATCTTTTGGGTCTATATCAAGGGCCAATCCTAATATTTTACAGGTATCTTCAGCTATTTTCATGCCATTCGGTGCACAGGTATTTGCATTACCACTGTTGCAGATGATTGCCTTTGCTTTGCCGTCTTTGATGTTTTCCTTTGTAACCGCAAGTGGTGCTCCCTTAATTTTGTTTGTTGTATAAACCGCGGCCACATTGCACATTACATCACTGACAATTAAGGCTAAATCCGCTTTTTTCTTATTCTTTCTTATTCCACAATGAACTCCTGCTGCTTTAAAGCCTTTTGGGGCGCATACGCCACCCGCAATAAAAATAATTTTATTATCTTCTCCAACGACAATTTTATCGTTGTTTTTATTCAAATTGTTATTATCCATAATTATTTCCTTTCACCAGACTGGTTGTTTCTTCTATACCAAGCATTATATTCATACACTGAATCGCTGCCCCTGAAGCACCTTTTCCCAAATTGTCGTATCTGCTGCTTATGACAACTGTTTCTTCATTCCCATAGACCAAGATTTCCATATCGTCCCGGCCTGACATTTTATTGGCGTAAAGCATTCCATTTCTTTCTTCAGGAATCAATGTGGTCACTTTAACCAGCATTTTGCCCAAATAAAATTCTTTGAAAAGTCTCTCAATCTCCTCCATACGATATTCTTTTGACATCATTTTAACATCAATTGGTATTGTTACAAGCATTCCGCTGTAATAATTACTGATAATAGGTATAAAGGCAGGAGACTTGCTCAGTCCAGAGATTTTTATCATTTCCGGCATATGTTTATGATTTTGAGTTAATGCGTACAATCCGGGACTTTTGAGGTCATTTGAGTCATCAGTTTCATATTCCTTTATCATAGGTTTTCCGCCTCCGCTGTACCCAGTAATAGAAGTGCATGCCAGGAATGTGTCTTTTTTAATAATATTATTCTCTATTAACGGTCTTACAATAGATATAAAACCGGATGCATGGCAGCCTGGAACTGATACTCTATTGCTTTTACAAATAAGGTCTCGCTGATTCCCGCTTATTTCCGGAAAGCCATACGTCCAGGTATCATCTGTTCTATGCGCTGTTGAGGCATCTATAATTCTGGCATTCTGTGGCGCTTTGGATGCTATTTCCCTAGCCGCCTGGTCGGGCAAACATAAAAAAGTCACATCAGCTTCACAAATATATTCTAATCTAACATCTGTATTTTTTCTATCTTTTTCCTCAATATTTAATAATTGAATATCTTTTCTGGCACTCAGCCTGTTGAAAATCTTTAATCCTGTTGTACCCTCTTGTCCGTCAATAAACACCTTATACATATAATTGTCCTTCCTGGTTAATTTGTTATTGTTACTAAATATATTCTATAATTATACACGCTTAACGATATTTGTCAACAATTATGCATAATTAAGTATAATTATGCATAATATTCAATCAAGCATTTTCTACTTAAAGGCGCTTTCGAATGGGAGCTTTTCATACTTAAAGGCGCTTCCGCATAGAAATTTTTCCTGCTTAAATGCGCCTTCGCATGAAGGCATTTCATACTTTTGAGGGTTATCCCGTGAAAAAGGATAACTATTTACCCTCCAAGCCTAATTCCACTTCGTTTTCTCAACTTTGTTGCTGCCTATTTCATACTTTAAGCGTTTCTACGTGAAAAAGGATAACTACTCTTTAATCGGCTACATACTTTTGACTCTAATTTAAAGAAAAAGTATAATTTTTTTCCTATTCATACCGATTTCACTTGCTAATAGGAAAAAGGTTATGTATTTCTTTTAAATACTGCTCTCGGGGGATAACCAGTTATCCTTTTCTTTAAAATAGTGCTCTCAAGCGATAACCGACCATCTCCCAATCGCCCATTCCCCTGCCAAGAATGAAAACACCCTCCAGACACTTTCGCGGCGGGAGGGCATTTTT
>JAENWH010000535.1 GCA_016650135.1 Peptostreptococcaceae bacterium | reverse complement strand
GAAAAAGGATATTCGGGCAAACAACTTGAAAAAGCTCTCGCTGAACAGTATGGAATATACGCTGAACTAAATACAGGCAACCTGCTGATGTGTATGACTGGAATCGGGAATGTCAGGGAGGATTATCAGGTTTTGCTGAAGGCGTTAAAAGAATTGAGCGAACAACCGATTGAAGTTTCGGATAATATAGAAAAACCTGATATCCCAAAATTGAAACTATTAGAAGCCGAAGGAAAAGTTTGTCTAAAGGCTGTTATTCCATATCCCCCGGGCATACCTCTCGTTTGCCCGGGGGAGATTATTACAAAAACACACATTGAAACACTCTACAATATGCTTATAAATGGAGAAAAAGTCTTAGGGTTAAAGAACAGAAGTGAAATTGCATTTGAATAACAGTTGCAAAATTACATTTAAATAATAGAATAGACTGCACCTAATTTTATGGTGGGAAGGAATCGTCATGTACCAACAATTTTTTGTTCTTTTTGCAATTATGTTTTCCGGTTATTTTTTAAGAAAATTTGATATAATAGATTTTAATATGAATCGGGGTCTAAATCGATTTATAGTATATTTTTCTTTTCCCTGCTTAATATTAGAAAAAATAGGGACGTTTCCAATGGATAAGCCTACAATGAATTTATTTTACATTGTGTTTGGAATTGGTTTCGTTCTTTTTGCAATATATGCGGCTGTAGCTTTTTTTTACGTCAAAGCAAGACATTTCCCTAAGGAGAAGGCGGGTATTATCGAGTTTGCGATGACTGCTGCCAATACGGGGTTTATGGGTTTCCCTATAACTCTTTTGTTTTTTGGCGAGAAGGGATTACTGTTAATATTGGCAATAAATGCGGTTTTTTATATTTATAGTTTTACATATGGATTATATCTGCTTAGAAGAAACAATGATAAATTAAAAGAAAAAAATATGAAAAATAACATGATCGGTTTGCTCAAACTACTTATGAATCCAAGCATCATTACCTTAATACTTGGATTGTTTATAAGCAATTATCAAATTGATATTCCAGTACCACTCTTAAGTTATTTACAGCTAATCGGATCTGTTGCAACTCCTATGGTTATGATTTTTATAGGTTCATCTTTGTATGGCAGCAACCTGTTTGATATGATAAAAGACCGAGCAATAGTTGAGTCTGTCATTATAAAACTTTTAGTGCTGCCAGTTATTACAGCAGTGCTGGTAATGTTTCTTCCTCTTTCGGTGCTGGCAAAAACCATGTGTGTCTTCAGCTCTGCATTTCCAACGGCTGCCTTAGTACCAATTCTAACTGAGCAAGAAGGAAAGAATGTTGAATTTGCAAGTATGATTTTATTGCTTAGCACGGTACTTTCAATGGTAACAATACCTGTTATTGTTGAATTTACAAAGATAATTTTCAGATAAATCAATCATTCCCCCAATGTGTCTGCAAATACATCTGTTATATATCGTCGCTTGCAGACAGGGCATATTACTGGAGTATTATTTGGATTTGAATTGGCAAAATGCTCTTTTGTGGTAACAATTACTCCACATTTTTCACATCTGGCCCACTCAAAATGCTTGTGCCATATAGTGCGACCTTCTTCATTGTCTTTTATAGTAATACATTTGGTAGGACAAACTTCT
>JAENWH010000496.1 GCA_016650135.1 Peptostreptococcaceae bacterium | reverse complement strand
CCTATTTGCTGGCACCTGCAGAAGTGGTAGAAAGGCAGTACAAACCTTTAACCCAAATAGATGATAATTATAGGAAAATGGTTATTTCACTGGACAAAATTCCAAGAGGCTCCGTTGGAGGAATCGAATGGATGAATGTAATTGATTTTCTTATCAGCTAGGGCCTGGTGGCGCACTATGAGAACGGAAACAAGCAATACCAACACTTAGAGCCAATTATGAGCAAATCAGAATCGTCACGCACTGCGTGACGAATTGAGTTGGACACATTATAGAATGCTTCTGAAGGTTGAAGATGAAAGGGCGCGCCAGGTTTATCTTGACTAGTGCGCAAAATCCAATAGGGGTATAGGAATTGTTGTGACTGGGAAGTCTGAATTAGATGTGTGGTTATTTGGAGGTATATTAATTATGATATATAAAGAAAAACGAATCGTTCTTAAAAATGGAACAGACTGCATTCTAAGGAGCCCAAGACCAGAGGATGCAGAAAGTATTCTTTCCAATTGGAAGCTGACATCAGAAGAAACAGGGTTTATGGCAAGGTATCCAGAAGAAATCACAATGTCCATAGAAGCAGAGAAGAAATTTTTAGCAGATCAGCAGACAGATCCTAAAAGCCTAATGATTGCTGCTGTTATATATGGTAAAATTGTCGCAAATGCAGGAATTAGTTGTGTACAGAATAATATTAAATTTCTTCACAGGGCGTTGTTTGGAATCTCTATCCAAAAGGAATACTGGAATATTGGAATAGGTGGTTCGATTTTAACTGAGCTGATTGAGTGGGCAAAAAAAGCTGATTATGAGCAGATTGAACTTGAAGTTCTATGCGAGAACGAACGAGCTATAGCATTATATAAAAAACTGGGTTTTGAAATTTATGGAAACAGAGAGAAATCGTTTAAATATAAGGATGGAACCTACAGCTCGGAATTTTTAATGCTTCGTAGGCTATAATCATGTGGGGCATCTCAGCTAGGACCTGGCAGCACCATGGAGCGTGAGGTGGCTAACCAGAGAAAGGGTCTGCCATGTCTGAAACGTGAGGTAGCTAACCTACAATAAGTAAAAACAACAAGAAAAGGTTATCGCTTATGACTAGCGGCTAGAATATAATGAATTATGCCTCAAAATTATACTAAATTCAAAATAATAATGAGCATTATACCTAACTGAAAGGAGCCAATTAACCTATTTGGCTAAAATTTCAAAAGAAAAGGGTAGATTTGGATTTAAAGAATGTTGAAAAAAGATTTTGATAACCTAAAGATACATAAATTATTTGAGAAATGCCTAATTAAGTAGAAATGGTTAGGTGAACATAGAAGAAAACACAAGATTTTAGGATAACTTTAGAAGATAAACGGCGTCGCTTCATCACGAAAAAAAGAAAGATAACCTTTGGAAAGGGAATAGAGGCTACTTATGCCTAATTCTAGGTGGAAACCTAATTTTAGGTGGAATTATGGGGTATGTGTTCGATTTTGCATGGATTCAAAGCATAGGCAGTGATAAGCAAAAAACTATCCACAGCCCTCAAAGTTATCATTTCCTTACGCTCCTTCTCAAGGCGTGGTATAATAATAATATATAAAAATTTACAAAAACCACTTGTAATTCAACCCGATAATTATTATAATGGCAATAAGAACTATATCAAATATTTGTTGCTACTCGATATGCAACTGAAAAAAGGTCGAGTTCAAATGTTTGTTGCTACTCGATATGCAACTGAAAAAAGGTCGAGTTCAAATGTTTTTAAGGCTCTATCCTAATCGGATGGGGCCTTAATCTTTAAAGGGGAAAATTATGAACACAGGAAATTTTTATTTT
>JAENWH010000363.1 GCA_016650135.1 Peptostreptococcaceae bacterium | reverse complement strand
GAAACGCACCCATTACATCAGGATTAATCTGCTTCATTGCAAATGCTACCGCTTCATTTCCTGATAATCGTTCTCTGATTGCCATTACTTTTCCTCCTTTACAAAATCTATTGCCTTAAACGGGCATATTTTATAACAAATGCCGCACCCTTTGCAGTGATTGAAATCAAAATCCAATCGTTTGTCATTCTTCACAGGGATACAGCTGTCCGGGCAGTAAAGCACGCAAAACATGCAGTGTGTACATTTTTCTTCAATGAAAACCGGTGTCATTGTTCTCCAGTCCCCTGTACTGAACAATTTCGAGGTTGCCGGCTCACAGATTTCTGCTGCCGTTGTAAGCTCCTGCCAAGTTGTATTTTCGTCTATATCTTTTGCTTTTCTGATCATACTGACCTTACCTCCTCCATTGAAGTCTTTAATGCCTTAATATTTCCCTCAATAACATGAGGTTTGTCGGCAAATTTATGTTTTAATGAGTTTTCCATGTCGATAATAAATTGTTCTTCGTCAATAACCTGACTAACCTTTACAACAGCAGCAAGCATAGGTGTATTCGGGAAATTTTTACCTAAATGCATCTCGGATATTTTTCTGGCATCAATGGTACAGACCTTTCCTTCATACCCGGCTAGTAATTTAATTAGTTCCGAAGGATCTTTCTCACTGTTGATAATGATTGCTCCTTCTTTCTTCAGGCCTTTTGTAACATCTACGGTGGAGAGCAGGGTTTCATCAACGACAACCACGAAATCAGGCTCATATATGTTGGAATGTATGGTGCATTTTCCTTCTGAAATTCTATTATATGCCGTTATTGGTGCACCCATTCTTTCAGGTCCATACTCCGGAAAGCCTTGAACATGTTTTCCTGCAGTAAAAGCAACATCAGCAAGTAGAAGGCATGCTGTCTTTGCACCCTGACCGCCTCGTCCATGCCATCTGATTTCAACCATCTTATCACTCATAATTGTTTCCCTTTCTTTTTTAAATATTTCTTTTGTTATATTTAATTATACGCTTAATTTCATTGCATTATTAAAATTTCTTCATTTTAATACAATTATATTTTAAATTTCTACTAAAAAGGCCCTCGCTCCTGTATAAGGATGAGGGCCTAGCAATCGTTTTTCAGCCTACAGAAGCATCCTGTCATTGTCAATTTCAAATTTGGCAATCAGCATTTCCACTGTTATATTGTCTCTTTCCTCTCCCGTTATATCCATTAGGATTTCGCCGTCCTTCATCAGGATGGTTCTGTTACCTATTTCCAATGCTGCCTTCATATTATGAGTAATCATAAGTGTCGTAAGATTTTTTTCTCTGGTGAACAGGTTTGTCAGTTCAAGGACTTTTCTGGCTGCACCGGGATCAAGGGCTGCCGTGTGCTCATCCAGAAGAAGAAGCTTTGGCTCTGAAATGATTGCCATAAACAAGGTTAGTGCCTGTCTTTGTCCTCCCGACAGGAACTTTGCCTTTTGGTTCATTCTGTTTTCCAGACCCATCTCAAGAAGCGCAAGCCTTTCTCTGAAATATTCTTTATCCTTCTTGTTTAAACCAAGCTGAAAGCCGTGTATTCTATTTTTACAGATAGCTATAGATAAGTTCTCTTCTATGGACATATCAAATGCAGTTCCTTTCAAGGGATCCTGAAAAACTCTTCCAATATGTTTTGATCTTTTATGCTCCAGCTGGTTTGTAATGTCTTGTCCATCAAGTATTACATTTCCCGAATCAATACTGCAAACCCCGGAGATACAGTTCATCAGTGTTGATTTCCCCGCACCATTACTTCCAATAATCGTTACAAAATCTCCTTTTCCAAGATTCAGGCTTAAATTATTAATGGCAACTTTTTCATTTACAGTGCCTTTCCCGAACGTTTTACTGATTTTATTAATCTCTAACAATTTACAGCCCTCCTTTCTCTTGAAGGGGATTCTTGTTTTTCCCTTTAAACAACCCTATTGACTTTAAAGAAAAGCTTTCACCCATTAACCCGAAAGCAAGAGCTACAGTAACTATTACTGCAGAAACAAGCTTCAAATCGTTGGCTGCCATGCCGAAGTTCAACGCAAAGGAAATAATAAGTCTGTATAATATGGCGCCGAGTGCTACGGCAACAAGACGTCTGAACAAACTTTTAGATCCGAATATAGCTTCGCCTATGATTACAGAGGCCAGCCCTATTACCACCATGCCAACCCCCATGCCTATATCTGCATAGGACTGATACTGGACAAGCATCCCGCCGGCAAGTCCCACAATTCCATTTGAAAGAGACAGCCCCATTATTTTCATTGAATCACTGCTGATTCCAGAGGCTCTGACCATCTCTTCATTATCACCAGTCGCGCGCAATGCAAAACCAAGTCTTGTATTCAGGAAAAAATACAAAGCCGTGATAATGATAGTTAGGATTATTGCTCCCAGTAATAAGGACGATGTTCCCTCAGGAAAAACCTCTTTGGCTGCCTTATAAAGGGTGTCGCTTTTCGTCAGGGCAATGTTCGACCGGTTTCCCATAATTCTTAAATTAATGGAATAAATACCAAGCATAACCAGTATCCCTGCCAGTATTGGCTGTATTTTAAGCTTTGTATTGAGGAGTGCTGTAATAACACCGGCAAGACTTCCTAAAACGAAGGAAACAGCCAAGGCGAGAATTGGATTCCCGCCCAGGCTGCAAATCATT
>JAENWH010000471.1 GCA_016650135.1 Peptostreptococcaceae bacterium | reverse complement strand
TGGCGCACTTTCGGCATATTTTGTGTCGAATTTTGTCAAAGGTACGGAACCACAAGTAGTGTGGATGTGGGCTGGATTAATAAATTAGAACAAAAAAAGACAGGCATGATTTCGTAAAGATATCAATGCCTGTCTTTTTTTCATTAATGGAATAATCAGTCACATAAGTTACAATCATACGGGAATAAATTGCGGGGGTTTCTTTCATGTATCCCGCCTACGATTTGATCCTGCTTTTTTATGGAAAGGAATATACGTGAAGCAATATCCACGTCTTTTTCAGCGGTTATGGGTAAAGACGCCCAATGCTCCGATTTCGAATAATCAGTAATGTTGTTTTCATCTGTACATCCGGCCAGAAGGAAAGCTGACATGATTACGAATACGGCAGTTAGAAACAGCAGGGAATCGTGGTAAAAGATTAATTGCTGCAAGCGCGGAAGATTCTATAATCACGGGAACCGGAATAAATATAATAAAAATTATAATAAAAATATCGATATTAATTCAAACAATATATTGACAAATTGTATAAATAGGCGTAAAATTTAAATATGTGAAATAGAGTCGATATATTATAGAAAATGGAAGGGGCAATAAAGATGAATATTTTCACAAAAGCAATTGTTTCAAACTCGGATATGATAAAAAAATACAAAACTTGCAGAGAAAAATCTGAAGAATTAGGGAAAATATTTATAATGAAAAATAATCAGGCGGATGCGGTTTTGTTTTCCATTTCTGAATATGAAAGGATATCAACGCTAATTGAGTATTTGGAAAGCCTTTCTGATCTTGAAGTTGAAGACATTATGAAGACTTTGCCTAAAGAAGGAATAAGAAAAAAATATTCTATTCAGGAACTGAAAAAAGAGTTTGCTGTTTAGTTAGATTTGAATACTTATAGAAAGGGTGATTTAAATGTTATTTACAATCGCAATAGTACTTATTGTATTATGGCTGCTGGGAATAGTTACAGCTACAACAATGGGAGGATTTATACATATTCTTATTGTCATTGCGGTTGTATTGTTTTTAGTTAGAATAATAAGCGGTAGAAAGGTTTAGTAGAAGTGTAATAAAAGAGTGCCTGAAGCCTTAGCTGTCCGGCACATTGAGGAGGAGTGGTATATTATGAGGAGCTTTAAAAATGGAATGAAAACTACATCATTATTAGTCGTATTATTAATGGTGGCGGTAATGTCGATGCCATCCGTAAGTCTGGCAGCACAGGACACAGTTAATCTGGGATCCACATCGACATTTGCTGTTTTAGCAGGATCGGCCATCACAAATACTGGAACAACAGAGATTAAAGGAAGCATTGGTGGGGACATCGGCTTATATCCAGGGACTGCTTACACAGGTGGAGAGACTGTGACCGTGGATGGTTCAGTGCATCTTGCAGATGCAACTGCAATAGCGGCAAAAGATGATTTAGTAACGGCATATGATGACGCATTTGGAAGAACTCCAGTTTCACGTATTCCTACTGAACTTGGTGGGTCAACATTAACACCGGGAGTTTATGACTCAGCAGACGGAACCTTTCAGATAACAGGTACATTAACACTTGATGCTCAGGGAGATCCTGATGGTGTCTTTATATTCAAGACAGCATCAACACTTATAACAGCATCTGGAAGTGATGTTGAGTTGATTAACGGCGCAAGATTCTGCAGAACTTTCTGGGCAGTTGGAAGTTCTGCGACTTTAGGTACAAACTCCGATTTTGCAGGGCATATACTTGCTTTAATTTCGATTACTGCAAACACTGGAGCAAATATTCAAGGACAGCTTTTAGCGAGAAACGGGGCGGTAACATTAGACAGTAATATTATTGACAACGGATTTTGTGAAGTGGAAACACCTGTTATAACGCCAGTAGCAATCACTCCGCCGGTTGATATTACTACTTCAGTTGCAATCACAACTCCAGTTGCAATTACAAC